>JADZCB010000203.1 GCA_020851775.1 Gammaproteobacteria bacterium | reverse complement strand
CTGAAGCTGATGGAAGTCATCGGCGATCTGATCCCGCCCGGCGTCGTCAACATCGTCAACGGTTTCGGCGTCGAAGCCGGCAAGCCGCTGGCGCAGAGCCCGCGCATCTCGAAAGTCGCGTTCACCGGTGAGACGACCACCGGCCGGCTCATCATGCAGTACGCATCCGAGAACATCATTCCGGTCACGCTCGAACTCGGCGGCAAATCGCCGAACGTGTTCTTCGCCGACGTCTTCGCGAACGATGACGACTTCGCCGACAAGGCGCTCGAAGGCTTCACGATGTTTGCGCTGAACCAGGGCGAGGTCTGCACCTGCCCGTCGCGCGCGTTGATCCACGAATCGATCTACGACCAGTTCCTGGAGAAGGCGACCGCGCGCGTCAAGAAGATCAAGCAGGGCAACCCGCTCGACACCTCGACGATGATCGGGGCACAGGCCTCCAGCGAACAGATGGAGAAGATCCTCAGTTACGTGAACATCGGCCAGCAGGAAGGCGCGAAGTGCCGCGTCGGCGGCGAGCGCAACAACGCGATGGCGGCCGAGTTCAAGGGCGGCTACTACATGCAGCCGACGATCCTCGAAGGCCACAACAAGATGCGTGTGTTCCAGGAGGAGATCTTCGGGCCCGTCGTCGCGGTGACGAAGTTCAAGGATTTCGACGACGCCCTGTCGATTGCCAACGACACGCTCTATGGCCTCGGCGCCGGCGTGTGGTCGCGCGACGGCACCACGGCGTATCGCTTCGGTCGCGGCTGCCAGGCCGGTCGGGTGTGGACCAACTGCTATCACGCCTATCCCGCGCATGCGGCGTTCGGCGGCTACAAGAGCTCTGGGATCGGGCGCGAGACGCACCTGATGATGCTCTCGCACTACCAGCAGACGAAGAACCTGCTGGTCAGCTACAGCCCGAAGGCGCTGGGTTTCTTCTGAGCGTGTGACGATGACGGATCTCCAACGGGTCATCGCCACCGACGCCGCGCTCGCGTTGATCGCGAAGCTCACGCGTCAGCATGGCCCGTTGATGTTCCATCAGTCGGGCGGCTGCTGCGACGGCAGCGCGCCGATGTGCTATCCGGCGAACGAGTTCCGCATCGGCGCGTCGGACGTGAAGCTCGGTGAGATCGGCGGGGCGTCGTTCTACATGGGCGCCGCCCAGTTCGAATACTGGAAGCACACCCAGCTCATCATCGACGTCGTCCCGGGCCGGGGCGGCATGTTCTCGCTCGAAGGCCCGGAAGGGCTGCGCTTCCTGACGCGCAGCCGACTCTTCACCGACGACGAACTCTCCACGCTCGCGTGAACGGCAGCCAGATCAGATGCAAGACGGCAATCCTCTTTCGACATCCTCACTTCCGCCCTGGGATGAGGCCGCGGCGCGCGCCCTCGTCGCGCCGCTGATCGGCACGGCCGGCGGGTTGCTGCCGGCGTTGCACGCGCTGCAGGATCGTTTCGGGTACGTGCCGCCGGCCGCCGTCGCCGTCCTCGCCGATGTCTTCAATTGCTCGCGCGCCGACGTGCATGGCGTCATCAGCTTCTACGACTGGTTCCGGGACACGCCGCCGGGCCGGCATACGCTGCGGATCTGCCGTGCCGAAGCCTGTCAGTCGATGGGCGCGAACGCGCTGGCCGAGCATGCAAGACAGCGGCTCGGTATCGACTTCCACGCGACGACCGCCGACGGCGCGTTGTCACTCGAACCCGTGTTCTGCCTCGGCAACTGCGCCTGCGCGCCGGCGGTGATGCTTGACGATCGCCTGCACGGCCGCATGAATCCGGCGCGGCTCGATGCGCTGCTGACGACGGAGGCCGGGACATGATCACCGTCTACGTCCCGCGTGACGCCGCCGCGCGCTCGGTCGGCGCCGACGCCGTCGCGCACGCCATCGCACGTGACGCCACGGCGCGCGGCCTCGACATCTCGCTCGTGCGTAACGGCTCGTGGGGATTGTTCTGGCTCGAGCCGCTCGTCGAAGTCGACGTCGACGGCACGCGCATCGCGTACGGGCCGATCGAGACCACCGACGTGCCCGGGTTGTTCGAGTCCGGCTTCCTGCGGGGCGGCAGCCATCCGCGCCGCCTCGGCCCGACGCGCGACATCGAATACCTGAAGGCGCAGGAGCGCCTGACGTTCGCGCGCGTTGGTCTCACCGATCCGCTGTCGCTCGAGGACTACCGCGCGCACGAGGGCTATGCCGGCCTGGCGCGTGCGCTCGAGACGGGCCCTGCCGATCTCGTCGCAGCGATCACGCAGTCCGGCCTGCGCGGGCGCGGCGGCGCGGCGTTCCCGACCGGCATCAAGTGGCGCACGGTGCTCGAGACGAAGGCCCCGCAGAAATACATCGTCTGCAACGCCGACGAAGGCGATTCGGGCACGTTCTCCGATCGCATGGTCATGGAGGACGATCCGTTCACGCTGATCGAAGGCATGACGATCGCGGGCCTCGCCGTCGGCGCGACGGAGGGTTACATCTATCTGCGCGTCGAATACCCGGACGCGTGGCAGGTGCTGAACGAGGCGATCCGGCGCGCCTACGCCGCCGGCTTCCTCGGTGCCGACATCTGCGGCAGCGGCCGTCGCTTCGATCTCGAAGTGCGGCGCGGCGCCGGGGCCTACATCTGCGGCGAGGAGACCTCGCTGCTCGAAAGCCTCGAAGGCAAGCGCGGCCAGATCCGCTTCAAGCCGCCGCTGCCGGCGGTCGCGGGCCTGTTCGGCCTGCCAACGGTCATCAACAACGTGATCTCGCTCGCGACCGTGCCGGTGATTCTCGCGCGCGGCGCCGAGTACTACCGCGATTTCGGCATGGGCCGTTCACGCGGCACGCTGCCGCTGCAGCTTGCCGGCAATCTCGCCCGCGGCGGTCTCGTCGAGAAGGCGTTCGGCGTGTCGCTGCGGGAACTGCTGTACGACTACGGCGGCGGCAGCGCGAGCGGCCGGGCGCTCAAAGGTGTGCAGGTCGGAGGCCCGCTCGGCGCCTGGATGCCGCCGGCGCAGTTCGACACGGCGGTCGATTACGAAGCGTTCGCCGCGTGCGGCGCGATGCTCGGCCATGGCGGGATCGTCGCCGTCGACGACACCGCCGACATGGCGGCCTTCGCACGCTACGCGATGGAATTCTGCGCGCTCGAATCCTGCGGCAAGTGCACACCCTGCCGCATCGGCTCGACGCGCGGTGTCGAGGTCATCGACCGCCTGCTCGGCGGCCAGGCTCGCGCGCGCGATCTCGCGTTGCTGAACGATCTCTGCGAAACGATGCAGCATGCGTCGCTGTGCGCCCTCGGGGGCCTGACGCCGCTGCCGGTGCAGAGCGCGTTGAAACATTATCCGGAGGACTTCGGTCTACACGTTCGAGACAGTCTCGCGACCAGCGCCTGATGTGGCTGGAGGCCTGCGCTGCGAGCACTGAGGCTCCCTCATGCGAGGACTACGCAGATGTTGTCTATCACTGACCGCGATCGCGGTACGCCAGCCCGCTCCACCGACGCAACCGTCACGCTCGCCATCGACGGCCGCGCCGTCGCCGTGCCGCCCGGCACCTCGGTGCTGCGCGCCGCCGCCGAGGCCGGCATCAATATTCCGAAACTGTGCGCGACCGAAATGCTCGAGCCCTTCGGCTCCTGCCGGCTCTGTCTCGTCGAAGTCGACGGCATGCGCGGCTATCCCGCGTCGTGCACGACCCCGGTCGCACCCGGCATGCAGGTCCGCACGCAGACGCCGGCACTCGCGAAGCTCCGTCGCAACACGATGGAGCTCTACATTTCCGACCACCCGCTCGACTGTCTGACCTGCCCGGCCAATGGCCATTGCGAACTGCAGGATCAGGCGGGGGTGGTCGGCCTGCGCGAAGTGCGCTACGGCTACGATGGCGAGAACCACTGCACGCTGCCGAAGGATGAAAGCAATCCGTATTTCACCTTCGACACCAGCAAATGCATCGTCTGTTCACGCTGCGTGCGCGCCTGCGACGAAGTCCAGGGTACGTTCGCGCTGACGATTGCCGGACGCGGCTTCGACTCGCGCGTGGCGGCGAGCGAAGGTGTGTCGTTCATGGCTTCCGAGTGCGTGTCGTGCGGCGCCTGCGTTCAGGCCTGCCCGACCGCGACGCTGACCGAGAAATCGATCATCGAGCACGGCCAGGCCGAACACAGCGTGACGACGACCTGCGCATACTGCGGTGTCGGCTGTTCGTTCAAGGCCGAGATGAAGGGCGAACAGGTCGTGCGCATGGTGCCGAACCTCGACGGCCACGCGAACCACGGCCACTCCTGCGTCAAGGGCCGCTTCGCGTTCGGTTATGCGACGCACCCGGACCGGATCACGACGCCGATGATCCGGGAGTCGATCCACGCGCCGTGGCGGGAAGTGTCATGGGACGAGGCGATCGCCCATGCGACATCCGAACTGAAACGGATCAGCGCCCGCTATGGCAAGGAGGCGGTCGGCGGGATCACCTCGTCGCGCTGCACGAACGAGGAAACCTACCTCGTGCAGAAGTTCGTGCGTGCCGCGCTCGGCAACAACAATGTCGATACCTGCGCGCGCGTCTGCCACTCGCCGACCGGCTACGGGCTCAAGCAGACGCTCGGCGAATCCGCCGGCACGCAGGCCTTCGATTCGGTGATGCAGGCCGACGTGATCTTCGTCATCGGCGCGAATCCGACCGACGGCCATCCCGTCTTCGCCTCGCGCATCAAGCAGCGCCTGCGCGCCGGCGCGAAGCTGATCGTCGCCGATCCGCGCAGAATCGGTCTCGTCCGCGCGCCGCACATCGCGGCCGACGTGCATCTCAAGCTGCGTCCCGGCACCAATGTCGCGCTCGTCAATTCGCTCGCGCACGTGATCGTCACCGACGGGCTCGTCGACGAGGCCTTCGTCGCGCGACGCTGCGACACCGACAGTTTCGCGCGCTGGCGTGAATTCATCGCCGACGCAGTGCATGCGCCGGAAGCGACCGAAGCAATCACCGGCGTGCCGGCGGCCGACGTGCGCGCGGCGGCGCGGCTCTATGCGACCGGCGGCAACGCCGCGATCTACTACGGCCTCGGCGTCACCGAGCACAGCCAGGGCTCGACGATGGTGATCGGGATCGCGAATCTCGCGATGGCGACCGGCAACCTCGGCCGCGATGGCGTCGGCGTGAATCCGCTGCGGGGGCAGAACAACGTGCAGGGGTCCTGCGACATGGGATCGTTCCCGCATGAGCTGCCGGGCTATCGCCACATCTCGGACGCCGCGACGCGCGGCCGGTTCGAAGACGCCTGGCACACGAGGCTCGAGGTCGAGCCCGGTCTGCGCATCCCGAACATGTTCGAAGCCGCGCTCGACGGCGAGTTCAAGGCGCTCTACATCCAGGGCGAGGACATCGTGCAGTCGGATCCGAACACGCAGCACGTCGCGGCGGCGCTCGAGGCGATGGAATGCATCATCATTCAGGATCTCTTCCTGAACGAGACGGCGAAGTTCGCCCACGTGTTCCTGCCCGGTTCGTCGTTCCTCGAGAAGGACGGCACCTTCACCAATGCCGAGCGCCGCATCTCCCGCGTGCGCCAGGTGATGCGACCGCTCGGCGGCAAGGCCGACTGGGAAGTGACGTGCATGCTGTCGAACGCGTTCGGCTATCCGATGCATTACGCCCATCCGTCCGAGATCATGGACGAGATCGCGCGGCTGACGCCGACCTTCACCGGCGTGAGTTACGCCAAGCTCGATCAGCTCGGCAGCCTCCAGTGGCCGTGTAACGACGCGCATCCAGATGGCACGCCGACGATGCACGTCGACGAATTCGTGCGCGGCAAGGGCCGTTTCCTGCTGACCGGTTACGTGCCGACGCGCGAACGCGCGACGCGCAAGTATCCGCTGCTGCTGACGACCGGCCGCATCCTCTCGCAGTACAACGTCGGCGCGCAGACACGCCGCACCGCGAACTCGCTGTGGCACGGCGAGGACGTTCTCGAGATCCATCCGCACGATGCGGAACTGCGCGGCATTCGCGACGGCGACTGGGTCGGCATCGCGAGCCGCGTCGGCGACACGGTGATGCGCGCGGACGTCACCGAGCGTGTACAGCCCGGGGTCGTCTACACGACGTTCCATTTCCCCGAGTCGGGCTCGAACGTGGTCACGACCGAACAGTCGGACTGGGCGACGAACTGTCCGGAGTACAAGGTGACGGCGGTGCAGGTGTCGAAGGTGTCGCAACCGTCGGACTGGCAGCAGCGCTACCGCCGGTTCAGCGACGAGCAGGCGCGCCTGCTCGCCGAACGCCTCCCCGCGGACAGCGCGTCATGAGTAGTGCACCGCGCATTCTCAAGCCGGTGCACCCCGCCGGCACGACACGCCGCACGATGCGACGCCTCGGCGAGCCTGCGTGCGATCTGCCCGCCACGCCCGAGCGCTCGACGACGGCCGAGATCCTGGCCGAGGAAGTGCCGATCGGTTTCACGTACAACGGCGAACCGTATGCAGTGATGCTCGCGACGCCCTGCGATCTCGAGGATTTCGCACGCGGTTTCACGCTGACGCAGGGCATCGTCGAGACGGCCGCCGAGATCCTGGCCATCGACGTGAAACCCGGGCTCGCCGGCATCGAATGCGCGGTGCGCATTCCGGCGCCCCGCGCGGCGGCAGTGCAGCGCGATGCGCGGCGCCTGCCGGGGCTCAGCGGCTGCGGACTGTGCGGCGTGCGCACGCTCGAGGACGCCGTGCAGTGGCCGGAGCCGGTCGCGTCGACGCTCAGCATCGACGGCCGGGCCTTGCACCGCGCGATCGCCGCGCTGCGGGCGCGCCAGCCACTGTTCGCCGCGACCGGCGCGACACACGCCGCGGCTTTCGCCACCGCACATGGCGAGGTGTCGTGCGTACGCGAGGATGTCGGTCGGCACAATGCTCTCGACAAGTTGATCGGTGCGTTGCTCGCGGCCGAGGTCGATCCGCACAGCGGTTTCATCGCCGTCACCAGCCGCGCGAGCGTCGAGATGGTCCAGAAGACGGCACGTGCCGGCATCGGGCTGCTCGCGGCAGTGTCCGCGCCGACGGCGCTCGCCGTCGCGCTGGCCGACAGTCTGGGGCTGACTCTGCTAGGCTTCGTGCGCGACGGTCGGCACACGGTGTATGCGCATCCTGCGCGACTCGACGACGATGGCCTCGCGGCACAGCGCCGCGGCACGGAGGTGCGGCGTGAGCATTGACCGACTGCTCGAGATGGCGAACGACATCGCCGCCTATTTCGACGTGGAGCGCGACGACGCCGTCGCCATTGCCGGGATCCGCAACCACATCCAGCGCTTCTGGGAGCCGCGGATGCGGCGCAAGCTGATCGAATACGTCGCACGCCACCCCGCGGAAGAACTGACGCCGCGGGCGCGCGCCGCGGTGGCGGGACTGACGATGCCCGCCGGCCGCGAGCCCGCAGGTACACCCGCCGGCTGATCGGGTCGGCGGGGAGCGGCGCGATCGCGCCGGCATACGAACGAGATTCGCACCGGCCGTGCCCACGGCCACCCGCCCGGAGACCGGGGGGTTACAACCAGAGGAGTAGAGGAATGAACGCACCAACTGGCAAGCTCGCCTCGGTCGAGCAGTACCTGAAACAGTCGCGCAAGATGCTGATTGGCGGCAAATGGGTCGAGGCTCAGTCCGGCAAGACCTTCGATGTCTTCAACCCGGCGACGGGCAAGGTGCTCGCGAAGGTCGCCGAAGGCGACAAGGCCGACATCGATCTCGCCGTGAAAGCCGCGCGCGGCGCGTTCCCGGCCTGGGCCAAGCTGCCGCCGGCCGCGCGTTCGATGATCCTGTGGAAGGTCGCCGAACTGATCGACAAGAACGCCGAAGAACTCGCCCTGCTCGAAACCCTCGACAACGGCAAGCCGCTCGCCGAAGCGAAGGCCGTCGACGTCGCGCTCGCCGCCCAGACCTTCCGCTACTACGCCGGCTGGTGCGACAAGCTCGAAGGGGCGACGACGCAGACCAACCTGCCGAACATGCATGCGTACTCGCTGCGCGAGCCGGTCGGCGTCTGCGGCCAGATCGTGCCGTGGAATTTCCCGCTGCTGATGGCGTCCTGGAAGGTCGCGCCGTGTCTGGCGACGGGCAACGTCTCGATCCTGAAGCCCGCCGAGGAAACCCCGCTGACGGCGCTGCGCCTCGCCGAGTTGATGCTCGAAGCCGGTGTGCCCGAAGGCGTGTTCAACGTCGTCCCGGGCTATGGCCATACCGCGGGTGCCGCGCTGTCCGGTCACGACGATGTCGACAAGATCGCCTTCACCGGCTCGACCGAGGTCGGCAAGCTGATCGTGCAGGCCGCATCGGGCAACCTGAAGAAGGTCTCGCTCGAACTCGGCGGCAAGTCGCCGAACATCGTCTTCGCCGACGCCGATCTCGACGCCGCCGTCGCCGGCTCCGCGAATGCGATCTTCTGGAACTGCGGTCAGGTCTGCGTCGCCGGCTCGCGCCTCTACGCCGAGAAGAAAGTCTTCGACAAGGTCGTCGAAGGCGTGTCCGAAGCGGCGAAGAAGATCAAGGTCGGCTCGGGCATGGATGCGGGCACGCAGATGGGTCCGGTCGTGTCGACGACGCAATTCGATCGCGTGACGAAGATGATCGAAGCCGGCATCGCCGAAGGTGCGAAGGTCGCGACCGGCGGCAAGCGCATGGGCAGCGAAGGCTACTTCATCGAGCCGACGGTGCTGGTCGACGTCAAGGAGAACATGCGCGTGGTGCGCGAGGAGATCTTCGGGCCGGTGCTCGTCGCGCAGCCGATCGACAGCATCGAGGAAGTCGCGCGCGTCGCCAACGATTCGCCGTATGGTCTCGCCGCCAGCGTGTGGACCCGCGACATCAGCAAGGCGCACCAGATGGCCGCCGCGCTGAAGGCCGGTACCGTGTGGATCAACACCCACGGCATGCTCGACACCAACATGCCGTTCGGCGGCTACAAGCAGTCGGGCTGGGGCCGTGAATACGGCAAGGAGTCGATTGAGCTTTACACCCAGATGAAGTCGGTGTTCGCGCAGCTCTGATCCTTGGCACGGACCGGCGGCGAGCGCCGCCGGTCCATTCCTTCTCCTCCCTCGCATGCGTTGAGCCGGGTCTTCGTACTGCGGCCGGCTCGTTTTTGCCACCGAGGACACCGAGAACACAGAGAGAAGAAGAGGAAGAATCGATTGGAGTGGAAAATCGCCGCCATGTCGGCGTCTCCATCGGCGCCTCCATTGCGGGGCCGCCCCATCAATACAGTTCGCCCTCGGTGTTCCTGCCGCAGAAGCCCGACATCCGGCTTCGCAGTCGGCTTCAACGCCCACGAGCTCATTCGCCGCAAAGCCGTTTAGTCTGTGCGCTGATCTGAAGTCGAGGCGCTCGCATCCGATGCCGTTCGTTCTGACTCGCCGCCGCCTGTTGCAAGGCCTGTGCGCCGCCGTCGTCACGCCGCACGGTGCGCGCGCCGCCGTTCCTGTCGCGCCGGTCCTCGCCAGCGGGCCTTTCGACTATGCGGCCTTGAAAGGCGCCGCGCGCACGCTCGCCGCACAAGCCTATGTGCCGCCGGTGCACACTCTGCCGCCGGCGCTCGCCGCGCTCGACTACGATCATTACCAGCGCATCCATTACCTGCCCGAGCACGGCCTGTGGCATGGCGAAGGACGCGGGGTCGAACTGCGCTTCTTTCACCCGGGCTTCCTGTTTCGCGAGCCGGTGCAGCTCGCCGAGATCGTCGACGGTGAAGTGCAGGTAATCGTCTACGATCCCGCGCGCTTCGATCTGGCGCAGGCCGGCATCGACGGCAGCACGCTCGACCCGTCGCTCGGCTACGCAGGCTTTCGCGTCGTCGATCGCACGAACCCCGAGATCGACGTCGCGGCCTTTCTCGGCGCGAGCTATTTCCGCGCCGTCGGTGCCGACAAGCAATACGGGCTGTCCGCGCGCGGGCTCGCGATCGACACCGGCATGCCGCACCCGGAGGAGTTTCCCCGCTTCAGCCATTGCTGGTTCGAGCGGCCGGCACCCGGCGCGACGCGGCTCGTGATCTACGCACTGCTCGAGTCGCCGAGCGTGTGCGGCGCGTATCGCATCGAACTCGCCCCGGCGGCGCGGCTGACGATGGACATCAATGTCGCGCTGTATCCGCGCCTGGCGATCGAACGACTCGGCATCGCGCCGCTGACGAGCATGTACCAGACCGGCGAAAACGATCGGCGACTCGCCTGCGATTTCCGTCCCGAGATCCACGATTCGGACGGCCTCGCGCTGTGGACCGGCAGCGGCCAGTGGATCTGGCGACCGCTGGAGAACCCGCGCGCACTGCGTTTCAATCGCTACGCCGACATGCATCCGCGCGGCTTCGGCCTGCTGCAGCGCGATCGCGATTTCGATCATTACCAGGACGACGGCGTGTTCTACGACCGGCGCCCGAGCGTGTGGGTAGAGCCGAAAGGCGATTGGGGGGCGGGCGGTGTCGTGCTCGTCGAACTGCCGACCGCCGACGAGACCTTCGACAACATCGTCGCCTTCTGGCAGCCGGAAGCGACACCGCAACCGGGACAGGAACTGCTGTACGCGTACCGGCTGCACTGGGGACGCGACGCGCCGGTGACGCCCGCGCTCGCCACCGTCGTCGCGACGCGTACGGGGCTCGGCGGTGTCGTCGGCCACCAGCGCAAGTATTTCTCCTGGCGCTTCGCGCTCGACTTCGCCGGCGGCCGCCTGCCGCTCTTGCCGGCGGATGCGAAAGTCGAACTCGTCGCGACCACCAGCCGCGGCCGCCTCGAAATCCCCTCGGCGCGCCCGCTCGCGGCGATCGACGGCTACCGCGCGATCTTCGATCTCGTGCCCGACGACAGCCTCGATCCGATCAACCTCACCGCATGGCTCGTCATCGACGGCACGCCGCTGACCGAGACCTGGTTCTACCAGTATTCGCCGCCACCCGTCGCGGAGCGGGGAGGCTGAAGGATCCCTGAGGCTGCGAGGCCGGGCGCTGTCATTGCAAATCTGGAGCGTCACTCCAGAATTGCGAGGCTGATTCTCCGTCGGTTGCTGCAGCCACTCAGGGCGGTCCGTTCACATCGCTGCCAACGGTAGCGATCGACTGGGACGTAGTGATCGACTGGGACACCCACTTTCCGCAGGAAGGTCCGGCACCGCACCGATTGCCGGCACCGGACCAATTCGGGCTGTGGGTGTCCAGTAAGCGCTCATGCGCAGGCGCTCAGCAGCGCGTAGCAGCAGTGACCGACGCGGCACAGGCGCCGCGGATGCCCCCCGCCTCGCAGGCCAACGCCTACGTTCGACTTCGGCGTGCGAATGCGCCGACACCAGCTAGCGCCGGCAGCAGCAGCCAGACTGTGGCCGGTAGCGGCACTACGGTCGCTCCCAAGGGGCGATATTCGTTCCAGATCTCGAGATCGGCAAAGCTGATGCCGTAGGTCGAGCTGTTGCCGACGCTGCGTTCGTGGATCTCGCCGAGCGCGAAGTTGTAAGCGCTGCCCAGCCCCACGCCGCTGGAACCCCAGCTCTGCGCGACGCCGTAAGGCAGGTTGTCGGGCGCCGCGAGCACACCATTTACCCATACTTCGAAATCGTTGCCCGCCCCGCCCCAGGCGAAGCCGATGTTGTTCCAGCGGCCGAGCTCGAGCTGCACCGGACTCGCAACCGTGTGGTAATACCAGACATTGTTGTGCCAGGTTCCCCACGACACCGACAGGCGATCGTCGCCGGTATTGATGACGGTGTCGGGCCCGGCGATGCGTCCGAACCCGACGCCGAAGGTACCCTGGCCGGAGTTGAACTGGTTGAAGCCGTAGTTGTCCGTGAAGGGCTGACCGGTGCGAAAGGCGTTCACGTCGGCCCGTAGCCACACTGCTACCGTGCCCTGCGCGCGAAACGAGCTCTGCACGCTGCTGCCATAGTCACGGCCGATGGAATAATTGATCACCGCGTTGCTCGCAGTGAAGTCGACCCCTTGCGCAGTGTCGACGATGCCGATATTGCTCAGGTTGCCGTCGCCGCAACTGGATCCGTCGGCATCCGTGCAGGAACTGAACGTGTCTACGATGAAACCACCGCCGTAGTCGCCGTTCTGCAATGAGGCGCTGTACAGCAGAGCGGCCGACGCGGACTGCCCGGCGCCGGATAGCCACAGGCCGGCGACTGCGCCGGCCAACAGCGCGTAACCGCGCCACCGGCTGGGCAGGTGTGAGGTGCCGGGAAGCATGGAATCGGTAGTCATGATTTCTCCCTCTAACGCAAAAATCCGGAGAACTGCGGGGAATATCGTCGGCGCGCACCCGGCGGCAATCCGTGACCTGGTTCACGCTCGTATGTCTTAAATTGTGTCGCCACTCGAGCGCGCGGACGCTCATTGCAGGAGCAGCCAGCCGCGCACGACATCGGCCCGGGCCGTCTTCTGTTCACCATATCCACACGTCCGGCATGCCCGTCTCTCGGCGTCCGCCGGTGCCTCCGGCATAGCGGCCTTCCTTACCGGTTACCTGTTGGTGTGGACGATGTACGGCATGCTGGCGTGGGTGCTGGACGCTGCGCGAGAACGTGCGTGCGCAGTTGCGCGTGCTGGTCAAGCGCATCCTGCGCAAGTACGGCTATCCGCCGGACAAGCAGGAGAAGGCGACCCAGACCGTGCTCGATCAGGCCGCGCTGCTGTCGGCGCAGTGGGCAATGGCCTGACACGTCCAATCGCGCGGACGGCAGAGGTCGAACGCGCGCTCACACCATGAACACTGCAGCCACGCTATATTGAACGTCCGCAGCGAGGTGGCAGCATGGCATGTGTGCTCATCACGGGGGCCGATCGCGGCATAGGCGCGGCGTTGGCGTTCGCCTATCGGCGGCGCGGCGACAGGGCGATCGCGGCCTGTCTGGGTGACGGGGAGTCGCTCGTCGCGGCTGGCATCGAAGTTGCGCCGGGCGTCGACGTCACGTCCATGTCCTCGCTCATCGCCCTGCGCGAGCGTCTCGCCGCCACCCATCTCGACATCCTCGTCAGCAATGCCGGGGTGTTTCACGCAGACAGCTTCGGGCAGCTCGACTTCGCGGCCATGCAGCGCCTCTATGATGTCAACGCGCTCGGCCCGTTGCGCGTCGCATCGGCGCTGACGCCCTTGATGGGGCAGGGTGGCAAGTTCGGCATTCTGACCAGTCGCGTCGGTTCGATCACCGACAACGCCACCGGTGGCATGTACGGCTATCGCATGTCCAAGGCCGCGGCCAACCAGTTGGGGGTCAATCTCCACCACGAACTGAAGCCGCGCGGCATCGCGGTGATGCTGCTGCATCCCGGGCAGGTCGCGACCGACATGACCCGCGAGCTTTCTGCGCTCGGCGAGTTCATCACGCCGGAGGAATCCGCGGCGGGTCTCGTTCGTCAGCTCGATGCGTTGAACGCCGCCACGCCGCCGGAGTTCCGGCATGCGAACGGCCAGTTGCTGCCATGGTGAAGGCAGGAGGACATCCCGCGTGATCAAAGTCTACGGCCTCGCCAAGACCTGGGATTTCCCGGATGCCAGTCCCTATGTGTGCAAGCTCGTGATGTGGCTGCGCCTGGCCGGTCTCGAGTATGAACTGCACTACGTGCCATGGCCGCAGATGATCGAGCGCGCGCCACGTCGCAGTGTGCCGTGGATCGAGGATGCCGATGGCGAAGTCATCCACGACTCCCAGCGCATCATCGATCGCCTGACGGCCAAGCGTCACATCGCACTCGACGCACACCTCGGCGCGCGGGAACGGGCGCAGATGCGCGCATGGCAGCGCCTGCTCGAAGATCATTACTACTGGGCGGGGCTGGTGCAGATGCGCTGGGTCGAAGATCACAACTGGGCGATCTACAAGAAGGAACTGGCCGCCGGGCTGGAACCCTCGCCCGAGGTCGAACGATTCTTCCAGGACATCCGTGAGTATCTCGTTGGCGAGTTCCGCGGCCATGCGGTCGGCAAGATGACCGTCGACGAAGTGCGGGCCGTCGCCTGCGAAGATCTCGACGCGCTCGATGACTGGCTCGGTGACAACCCCTGGTTCATGGGCACGCGCCCGACCAGCATCGACGCCGTGCTCTACGCCTGCCTGCTGCAGACCTATGCGACGCCCTGCACTTCGCCGATCCTCGCCCATGCGCGCACCAAGACCCGGCTCGAAGCGTACTTCCGGCGCCTGCAGGCGCAGTACTGGTCCTGACGGTTTCCTGAGAGGAGGGTCGCGCGATGATCACGCTGTACGGTCACGTGCCCGCCTGGGGCATTCCCGATTTGAGCCCGTTCGTCACCACCATCGATCTCTACCTGCGGATGACGGGGCTATCGTATCGCCTGGTGGTCGGCGACCTCGGCACCGCGCCGAAGGGCAAGCTGCCGTACATCGAGGATGGCCCCACCGTCGTGGCCGACACGAGCTTCATCCTCGAGCATCTGAAAGCGCAGCATGGCGATCCCCTCGATGGCGGGCTGAGCGCGCGGGACGAGGCGGTCCGGCTGATGATCTGGCGGATGATGGACGAGAGCTTCTACTGGTATCTGGTGCAAGGTCGCTATCGGCGTGACGTCGACTTCGCGCAATACGACCCCTTGTGGGCGCAGTTCTTCGGTCATCTGTCGGAGGCCGAACGTCGGGCCGCTATTGCGGACGCGCGGCACCGCCTGTTGACCGAGTTCTATCAGTCCGGCCGCGGCCGCCTCAGTTGGGAGGAAGTCGAACACATGGGCTGTCGCGAGATCGATGCCGTCGTCGCCTGGCTCGGCGAAACGCCCTACCTCTTCGGCGTCAGGCCGAGCTCCGCGGATTGCGCCGCCCATGCGTTCCTGCAGGGTCTGATCTACGTGCCCTTCGAGAATGGCATCAAGGCCCATGCGCTGGCGCAGCCTGCGCTCGTCGCCTACATGGCGCGGATTTCCGAACGTTACTACCCCGAATTGCGCGCCGCGCAGAAGGATTACGCCGATGCCTGAATCGATCCTGGCCGGTCGAGCGGCCCTGGTGACCGGTGGCGCGTCGGGCCTCGGACGCGCGTCGGCCGTGCTGCTGGCGGCGCACGGCGCGGAAGTGATGATCGGTGACATCGATCGCGAAGGTGGCGAGCAGGTGGTCGCCGCGATCGAGGCGGCCGGCGGCAAGGCGCATTTTCGCTACTGCGATGTGACCGATCGGGCCGACGTGCGGCGGATGGTCGCGGCTTCCGGCGCAGCGATGGGCGGTCTGTCGATCCTGCTGAACAATGCCATGTCCAACCCGCGCGACGACTACGGCGCGGACGAGCGCTGGGACACGATGATCGAGAGCGGGCTGTCTGCGTACTGGGCGGCCGCCACCGCGGCTGAACCGCTGCTCGTGCGTTCAGGGCACGGCAGCATCGTCCAGATCGCATCGATCGCCGGCGCACGGATGGGCATCGAGTTCGCGAGCGAAGCCTACTGCGCCGCGAAGGCCGGCATCCTGGGTCTTACGCGCAAGCTCGCGAAGCGGCTCGGCCCGCAGGGCGTGCGCGTCAACT
>JADZCB010000202.1 GCA_020851775.1 Gammaproteobacteria bacterium | reverse complement strand
TGCGCGATCCCATTCGAGTGCCGAAGTCGCTAGACTGGCCCGCCTGGGTTGCCGATCGACCCGGCGTGGGGGCGCGGTTGCCGCGGGGCGCTCCCCTGTGCACGGTGCGGGCTGATGGCGTGACGGCGGAGGCGGCATTGCACGCCTTGCAGCGCCGTCTGGGCGTGCTTGGCGCGCTGCTCGGTTGCGGGCCTCTGATGTTGCCCGACTGCCGGCAACCCGACCCATGAACCACAGCCGCGCTCACACGAGCGCTTCGAGGAACCCGCGATGACTCCTGCTTCAACGCTGCCCCGTGCCGACGTCAGCCGCGCCAGTCGCGCGCTCGTCAACCGTCTCGTCGACGACGCCGATCGCCTGCGCGTCGCCGTCAGCCATCTCGAGGATGGCACCTGCATCGTCGACGCCGGCATCAAGGTTCCCGGTGGTCTGGAGGCCGGTCGTCTGATCGCCGAGATCTGCATGGGTGGCCTCGGCCAGGTACGCCTGCGCGCGAGCACCGCGTTCCGGCATTGGGCCTGGCAGGTCGACGTCCATGCGAGCGATCCGGTGACCGCCTGCCTCGGTTCGCAATACGCCGGCTGGAGTCTCAGCCATGGCCAGGGCAAAGGGGCCTTCAACGCGCTGGGATCGGGTCCGGCACGATCGATCGGCAGCCGGGAAGAGCTGTTCAAGGAACTCGCTTACCGCAATCCCGCCGGCAGTACTGCACTGGTGCTCGAAGTCGACAAGCTGCCGCCCCCCGAAGTCGTCGAGAAAATCGTCCGCTACTGCGGCATCACGCCGGCGCAACTCACGCTGATCCTGACGCCGACTTCGAGTCTCGCCGGCGGGGTGCAGATCGTCGGCCGCGTGCTCGAAGTCGCCCTGCACAAGGTGCATGCGCTGCACTTCCCGCTCGAGAAGATCGTCGACGGTGCGGGCACCGCGCCGGTGCCGCCGCCGACGGCGGACTTCATCAACGCGATGGGCCGCACCAACGACGCGATCCTGTTCGGCGGCTTCGTGCAGCTCTATGTCGACGCGACCGACGACGAGGCGCGCGAACTGGCAGAAAAACTGCCGAGCAGCGCGTCGCGCGATTTCGGCAAGCCGTTCGGTCAGGTCTTCAAGGACGTGAAGTTCGACTTCTACCAGATCGATCCGATGCTCTTCTCGCCGGCGCGCGTCGCGGTGACGGCGATGAAGAGCGGCAAGACCTTCCACGCCGGCGCGCTGCGCGAAGACCTGCTGGATCTGTCGTTCGGCGGATGAGGCCGCCGCGTTCCGCGTACCGCGTCGTCGTCGTCACCGATGAACCGGGCTGGCACGGCCGCGTGCTGGCCCGCGGGCTCGCCGGGCACGGTTACGAGGCGGTGATGCTGAGCCTCAAGGACTGCCATCTCGAGGCGGGTGGCGCGTCGCATTGCGTCCATGTCCCGGGCTTCGAGGCCGAATTGCCGGCCGGTGTGTTCGTGCGCGGTGTCCCGGGTGGCACGCTGGAGGAAGTCATCCTGCGCCTCGACGTGTTGCATACGCTCGCGCTGCTCGGGGTGCCGGTGTTCAATTCCGGACGCGCGGTCGAACGCAGTGTCGACAAGGCGCTGACCAGCGTGCTGCTGACGATCGCCGACATTCCGACGCCCCGGACCTGGGTGATCGAGGAGCGTGCGAAGGCGCGCGCGCTGGCCATGCCGCTGCTCGCGGCGGGCCGGCGGCTCGTGTTGAAACCACTGTTCGGCTCACAGGGTGAAGGGCTCGCGCTGATCGAATCGCTGGAGGCCTTCGACGCGACGACGCCGGTCAACGGCGTCTGGTATCTGCAGGACTTCGTCGAACGCGGCGGGCCACCGTACCGTGACTGGCGCGTGCTGGTGATCGCCGGGCGGGCGACGCATGCGATGAGCCGTACCAGCCGGCACTGGATCACCAACCGCGCGCAGGGTGCCGCCTGCGAGGCGGCCGTGTTCGGTCGCGATCTCGACGACACGGCGCGCACGCTGGCCGAATGCGCGGCGCAGGCGCTCGACATGGACTACGCGGGCGTCGATCTGCTCCGCGATGGTGAAGGCCGCTGGCTCGTCGGCGAAGTCAACGGTATCCCGGCGTGGTGGGGGTTGCAGCAGGCCTGCGGGCCGTCGGTCAGTGAAGCGCTCGTCGCGGCCTTCGTCGCGCGCCTGCGCGCGGGTGGCTGAGCATGCCCAAGTCGCTGCCGCCGGCCGTCGTCGCGGCCTGCTATCGCGAGGCCTGCCGGTTCGACGTGCTCGCCGCGAAGCCGGGCAATGTCAGTCTCGACTCGCCGGGTCATGGCATGGAGGCGCGCGATTTTCTGTTGAGCGCGCGGGTCAGCGCGGCCCCGCTGTGCGCAGGTGTGTGCGGCGTCGGCGCGGCCGTGCGCGAGGCCATCGCGGCGACCTGGTCGGCGGTCGGCTGCAACACCAACCTCGGCATCGTGCTGCTCGCCGCGCCGCTGGCACAGGCCGCGCTGCGCCCGCTGCCCGGCGATCTGCGCGCGCGGCTCGCGCAGGTGCTCGCGAATCTCGATGTCGACGACGCGATCGGCGTCTACGCCGCGATACGCGAGGCGCGCCCGGCCGGGCTCGGCCGTGTCGCGACGGGCGACGTCGCCGTCGCGCCGAGCTGCGATCTGCGGCGCGCGATGGCGCTGGCGGCGGAGCGCGATCGCATCGCATGGAACTACGTGCACGACTATGCGGACGTCTTCGAATGCGGTCTGCCGCGTCTGTGCGCGGCGCTCGCGAATGCCGGCGGTCTTGCCGACGCAGTACTCGCGAGCTACCTCGCGCTGCTCGCGCACACGCCCGACACGCATGTCGCGCGCAAGTACGGCGAGGGCCGTGCACGGGCGGTCCGGCGGCGGGCAGGCGAGGTAGAAACGGCGTATAAAGCGTGCGAAGATGCCATGGCCCGCGGGTCTCTGGTGCAAGCCTTCGACCACGAGCTCAAGCGCGAAGGCGTGAATCCCGGCACGACCGCGGATCTCACGGTGACGAGCTTATTCGCAATGTATTTGGCGGCGGCGCTGCAGGACGCCCGCTGAATGTCGGCCTCCACGAGGCAAGATCATCATCGGTAGCCCGTCATGCGCCGGCCATGCACCGGCGCGGGGCGAGCGTTTCGGCAAGCGACGTGCGGAACCCGTTTCCGCTAATCACGATTGAGAAAAGGAGAAGAAATCATGGCCGTTGTTGACAGAGTTCTGGTCGGTGAATCCCTCGTCGGGGATGGCAACGAAGTTGCGCACATCGATCTCATCATGGGTCCGCGTGGCAGCGCCGCCGAAGCAGCGTTCTGCAACTGCGTGACGAACAACAAGGATGGCTTCAGCAGTCTGCTGGCCGTGGTGGCACCGAATCTCGCCACGAAACCGAACACCGTCATGTTCAACAAGGTGACGATCAAGGGCTCGAAGCAGGCCGTGCAGATGTTCGGCCCGGCCCAGCGTGGCGTCGCGATGGCGGTCGCCGACTGCGTCGAGGACGGCACGATTCCGGCCGCCGAAGCCGACGACATCTTCATCTGCGTCGGCGTCTTCATCCACTGGCTGGCCGAAGACGACAAGAAGATCCAGGACTTCAACTACCAGGCGACCAAGGAATCCATCAAGCGCGCGATCGCCCGGGAGCCCAAAGCGGCCACCGTCGTCGCCAAGAAGGGCTCGGTCTCCCATCCGTTCCAGGCGAAATAATCGCCCGATTCCAACGACGATTGAACGAACGCTGAGCCCCGCACCTGCGGGGTTTTTTTGTGCGGGTCGGGCAGGGATTAAGTGGAAAATGGTGACTGATTTGTTTTTCGTTGCAGAAAAATAAATCGGTCACCATTCGCGTGTCATCGATCCCGATAGCGGGCGAGATCACTGGCCCCGATGCGCCCGTCGTGCAGCGCGGTGGCGAGCAGCACTTCGCTGGCGCCGGCGTCCTCGAGGCGGGCGAGATCGCCGGCATCGCGCACACCGCCGGCCGCGACCACCGCGTGTGCGCGCTCGCGCAGTCGTGCAATCAATTCGAAATCCGGTCCGGCGCCGGCGCCGACGCGATCGAGATTCATCGCGATCACGCGCGACGGCCAGCGCGCCGGCATCTGCCACAGCGCGGTCGGGCCGAGGAGCGCACCCGCCCGATGATCGAGGGAGAGGATCATGTCGTCCGGATCCGGCAGGGCGGCGCGCAGAGCGGCGAAATCGGCCGCCGCATGCAGCGACTCGCTGCCGATGACGGCGCGTACGTTCGGTGCGGACAGATAGGCTTCGAGCGCATCGGGTGTGCCGAAGCCGGCATCTATCCACCATTCGCAGTCCGCATGGGTCGCGACGAGATCGGCGATGATGTCGCGCGCGGATCCGCTTTGCTGTATTGCATCGAGATCGGCAACATAGAACACACCGACGCCGAGCCGTTCGCGCAAGGCCTGGACGACGGCTCGCGGCGCGGCGGCGGCGCACAGGCGCGATTGCACGGGCGCATAGTGCCGGCGCTCGCCACGGATCGCATGTACGACCTGACCGGCTTTGAGATCGACGACGGCGACACAACGCATGACTGCAGGGGCTCACGACACGAGATGCCATTCTAACCCCCCGCCCGAGCCCGTCGCGCCGCGGGTGGTGAGCAGTTCTGCGCAACGGTCGGGGCGCCCACGAGCGATCCGCTCACGGTGCGTTCTGTGAGCGTCGGGCCGGACTGTGTCATCGGCTGGGACATCGGCGGCGCCCATCTGAAGGCGGTCGCCGTCGACGCGACACGCCATCTGCGCGCCGTTCATATCCTGCCCTGTCCGCTATGGCAGGGCATCGCACATCTGGAACGTGCGTTCGCCGCCGTCCTCGCCGCCATCGCCGGCGCGGATCTCACGCCCCGTGCCCATGTGCTGACGATGACGGGGGAAGGCTGCGATCTGTTCAGCGACCGCGCGGAGGGCGTGACGAGCATTCTCGCCTGCGCCCGGCAGGCGCTCGGCGCGCAGCCCGTCTCGATCTACACGGACGACGCGGGCCTCGTCGCCGACGCGGCCCCTGCGCGGATCGCATCGATGAACTGGCATGCGGCGGGCAGGGCCCTCGGCAGGGTGCTGCGCGACGCGTTGCTGGTCGACGTCGGCAGCACCACGACCGACGTGATCCGCGTGCGCGACGGCGCGGTCTGCACCGTCGGCCGCGACGATCGCGAGCGCCTCGCCCGCGACGAACTCGTCTATCAGGGGATCGCGCGCACGCCGGTCATGGCACTCGCGCAGCGGGTGCCTTACCGCGGGGCCTGGCAGGGGCTGGCTGCCGAATATTTCGCGACGACGGCCGACGTCTATCGCGTCCTCGGCATGCTGCCGGAAGACGCCGATTTGATGCCGAGTGCCGATGGCCGGCCGAAGACCGCACGCGACAGCGCGGCGCGGCTTGCGCGCATGGTCGGTGACGACTTCGACGCGACGAACGAAACCGCCATCGCCGCGCTCGCCCGCTGGCTGCACGAAGCGCAGATCGCGCGGCTGCGCGACGCGCTCGTGCGCGTCGGTGCAGGAACACCGTGCCTCGTCGTCGGCGCCGGCGTCGGCCGCTTTCTCGTGCGCGAGATCGCGCGCGGGCTCGGCTGTACGTATCAGGACTACGCCGCCGCGCTCGGGATCGCGGGTGGCACCGCCGCCGACGACTGTGCACCGGCGCTCGCGCTCGCCTGCCTCGGCCTTGCCGCATGAATCCGCGCGTCGTCGGATTGCCGTATCACGAGGACGTCGCGACACGGCTCGCGCGGCTGGTCGAACGACCGTGGTTCGTGTATCTCGACAGTTGTCGCGAGCACGCCCGCGGTGGCCGTTATGACATCGTCGCCTGCGATCCGATCGCCACCGTCGTCACGCGCGGCGCGCATACGGCGATCGCCGACGCACGGTCGCTGCGCATCGTCACCGACGACCCGTTCCGGGTGCTCGATGCCGAACTCGCGCGCCGTCTGCCGACACAGCCGCTCGCCGCCGCCGGCCCGTTCTGTGGGGGCGCGATCGGCTATTTCGCCTACGATCTCGCGCGGCGGCTCGAACGTCTGCCCACGCTCGCGGTGCAGGACATCGCGCTGCCCGAAATGGCCGTCGGCATCTACGGCTGGGCCATCGTCGTCGATCACGACGAACGCCGTGCCGCACTCGTGATCCATCCGGATGCCGACTGCGACGTCGCGCGGGTCGTCGGCGCGTGGTCGACGCAGGCGCCGTTGACGCCGGCCGCGTTCGGCTCGAGTTTCACCGTCAGCGCGAGCGTGCGACCCGAACTCGACTTCGCGACGTATGCCGCGGCGTGGCGCCGCATCAAGCACTACATCCGCGAAGGCGATGTCTACCAGGTCAACCTGACGCAGCGTTTCTCGGCGCCGGTCCAGGGTCATCCATGGGACGCCTATCAGCGGCTGCGCAATCTGAATCCCGCGCCGTACTCGGCCTTTTTCATGACGCCGGACGGCGCGGTGCTGAGTTCGTCGCCCGAACGTTTTCTGCGCATCGACGGCCGCGTCGTCGAGACCAAGCCGATCAAAGGGACGCGTCCGCGCGGCGTGTCCGCTGCTCAGGACGCGGCGCTCGCCATCGAACTCGCGCAGAGTCCGAAGGATCGCGCCGAGAACCTGATGATCGTCGATCTGCTGCGCAACGACCTCGGACGTAGCTGCGTACCCGGCTCGGTCCGCGTGCCGCAACTCTTCGCAGTCGAGAGCTATCGCAAGGTGCATCACCTCGTCAGCACCGTCGTCGGCGAACTAGCCGATGGCGTCGGCGCACTCGACGCGCTGCGCAACTGCTTCCCCGGCGGATCGATCACGGGCGCACCGAAGCTGCGGGCGATGGAGATCATCGAGGAACTGGAGCCGGGCCGACGCAGCGTCTATTGCGGCGCGATCGGTTATGTCTCGCGCTCCGGACACATGGACACGAACATCGCGATCAGGACGCTGCTCTGCCATCGCGATCGCATGTACTGCTGGGCCGGCGGCGGGATCGTGATCGATTCCGATCTCGATGCCGAATACGCGGAATGCCTGGCGAAGGCCGCCGCGATGCTCGAGGTGTTCGACCGTGCCGAACTCGCCGATGTGGGTCGCGAAGATCGGCGGTAGCCTGCACGCGCAGCCGTGTCTCACGGACTGGCTGGCGGGCCTGCGCGATGATCGCCACCACCGCTGGGTCCTGGTGCCCGGCGGCGGCCCGCATGCGGATGCCGTACGCGCCGAACAGCGCGCACTCGGCTATGACGACGCCGAAGCGCACCGGCGCGCGATCCAAGCGATGGCGCGCTACGGCGCCGAACTGCTCGCGCGCACGCCGGGCTATGTGCGTCTGGATTCGATCGCGGCCTGCCTCGCGCATGCACAGGCGGGCGGCCGTGCACCGGGCCTGTGGTGTCCGGGCGCCGACGACTGGGTCGCGCTCGCGGCGCTGCCAGCGGACTGGCGCGTCAGCGCCGATGCGATCGCCCATGCGGTCGCGACGCAGATCGGCGCCGCGGGCCTGTTGCTGGTGAAGTCCATCGCGCCGCCGCGCGGGCTCGACGTGGCTGGTCTGGCCGAGGTCGGCTGGATCGATCGCTGGCTGCCACGCCTGATGGCGGATTCGCGCCTGCCGGTCTGCTGGGCCGCTGCGGACACCATGCGCTTCCCGTGCGAGGCGGCCGATTGGCCTGCGCAAGGCGGGCGGTTGACGATCTGAGATCTGCTCAAGCCGCGATCCGTGCCCGCCGATACCGGAATCAGAACCCGGTGGTGGATGGGCACGACGATGCAGGATCTGACGAGCAAACTGAGTCTGAAGCAGCAGATGCTGCTGATCGCAGGGATCTCAGCCCTGATCGGCATGCTGCCCGAACTGGTAGGCATGGCGTTCGCCACCGCGCTGCCGTTACAGGCTGCCGTCCGCTACGCGCTGGTGGCGGCCAGTGTCGTGCTGCCGCTCGCCTTCGCGGCCTGGCTCGGCAGCCACAGTGAGCGGCGCGCGGAACTCATCGTCAAATGCCTGCAGCGCATGGCGGAAGGTGATCTCGCGACGAAGTGCAAGCTCGACGGTCGCGATGAATTCGCCTGGATGGCCTGGGAACTGACGAAGACGCGCAAGTGTTTCGAGCAGGTCGTCGACGCCGTCGCTGGCGGTTGCACGACCGTTGCATCGGCGGCGGAGCAACTCTCGACCATCACGGCGCACAGCAAGACCGGCACGAGCCGCCAGAGTGCGGAAACCGAACAGGCTGCCCGCGCAATCGGAGAGATGACGGCGTCGGTGAACGCGGTGGCGCACCGCGCGCAGTGCGCGGCGGACGCCGCGACCGAGGCGGACGCCGAAGCGAAACAGGGCTTCGAGGTCGTGCGTGCGACGTCGCACTCGATCGAGGAACTCGCCGGTGAAGTGACGCGGACCGCGGAGGCGCTGACCCGTCTGAAGGCCGACAGTCTGAATATCGGGACGGTGCTCGACGTGATCCGCGGCATCGCCGAGCAAACCAATCTGCTCGCGCTGAATGCCGCAATCGAAGCGGCCCGCGCTGGCGAACAAGGTCGCGGCTTCGCTGTCGTTGCCGACGAGGTCCGCAGTCTCGCCAGTCGCACGCAGCAATCGACGCGTGAAATCCAGGGCATGATAGAAAGCCTGCAGGCGGGCGCGAACAGCGCCGTCGATGCGATGCAATCGGGGCTCGCGAAAGCGCAGGCGAGCGTCGGTCAGGCGCACCAGGCCGGGCAGTCGCTCGAGTCGATCACTGCGCGGGTCGACACCATTCGTGACATGAACGTGCAGATCGCGGCGGCCGCGAGCGAACAGCGCCGCAACGCCGATCACATCTCGCGCAGCGTCGAAAACATCACGCTGATCGCTGCCGAAGCGACACAGGGTGCGCTGCAGATTGCGCAGTCCAGTCGCGAACTCGCCGAACTCGCACTCACGCAGCAGGGACACGTCGCGCGCTTCAATCTCGGGTGACGGGACAATCGCCCCTGCAGGAGCGCCGGCAGGCGCGATATGCATTGGCCGCGAAGCACGCTGTAATCGCGGCTCCCGCCGCTCCTACATTGCAAAGCTGCAAGCATCCCGCTCCGGCATCGAATAAGAAAGGGCGCCGACCTTGCGGCCGGCGCCCAATGCGATACAGCTCAGCTCCATGCGAGGAGGTCTGGTCTAATGCCCAATTAGTCCCAGCTGAGTGCACCGCCTGTCTGGTACTCGGTCACGCGCGTCTCGAAGAAGTTCTTCTCCTTCTTCAGATCGATCACCTCGCTCATCCACGGGAACGGGTTCGTCGCTCCCGGGTATTGCTCGGGCAGACCGATCTGCGCACAGCGTCGATTCGCGATGTAATGCAGGTATTCCTCGAACATGTTGGCGTTCAGGCCGAGGATGCCGCGCGGCATCGTGTCCTGCGCATAGCGGATTTCGAGTTCGATCGCCTCGTGGATCAGCGCGATGATTTCGCGCTGGAACGCCTCGGTCCACAAATGCGGATTCTCGACCTTGATCTGGTTGATCACGTCGATGCCGAAGTTCATGTGCATCGATTCGTCGCGCAGGATGTACTGGAACTGTTCGGCGACGCCCGTCATCTTGTTGCGTCGGCCCATCGACAGCACCTGCACGAAGCCGACGTAGAAGAAGATGCCTTCGAAGATCACATAGAAGGCGATCAGATCGCGCAGCAGCCGCTGGTCTGTCGCCGCCGTGCCGGTGTGGAAGCCGGGATCACCGAGGCTTTCGGTGAAGCGCATCGCCCAGGCGGCCTTGTCGTGTACCGCGGGGATCTCGCGATACATGTTGAAGATCTCGGCCTCGTCCAGCCCCAGGCTCTCGACGCAGTACTGGTAGGCGTGCGTGTGCAGCGCCTCTTCGAAGGCCTGACGCAGCAGGTACTGGCGGCATTCGGGATTGGTGATGTGGCGATAAACCGCCAGCACGAGGTTGTTCGCGACGAGCGAATCCGCGGTCGAGAAGAAACCGAGATTACGCTTGATGATCAGGCGCTCGTCATCGGTCAGGCCATCGCGGCTCTTCCACAGCGCGATGTCCGCATTCATGTTGATTTCCTGCGGCATCCAGTGATTCGCGCAGGCGTTCAGATACTTCTGCCAGGCCCACTTGTACTTGAACGGCACGAGCTGATTGACGTCGGCCCGACAGTTGATCATCGCCTTGTCGTCGACGACAAGGCGGCGCGCGCCGAATTCGACCTGTTCGAGGCCCGTCACGCCGACGGCCGCGGACGCCGCATCGGCCGCTGCCGGCAGCGGGGCAGGTACCGGCGGCGCGACGCGTTCGGCGCGTTCGACGGCGGCCAGCATCTCGCTCGCGAGCATGCCCGTCGGCGCCGGTGCCGCCTGTCGCTGCCGCGTCTGACCAATCGGATCGTCCCAGTTCAACATGGCTGTTCCCTTCAATCGCTGGTGGCGAAGGCGGTATCCGCCCGCCTCGCTTACTGACACGCCTCGCAGTCCGGGTCGAGGATCGAACAGACCTTCGGCTGCTGGATCTCCGCCGCGGCGACCGGCGTCGGCTGCTGGTGCGTGACCGCGTTCAGCTTGCCGTCCTTCAAGGTGCTCTTCTCGACGTGCGTCGCGCCGATCGTGCGCAGGTAGTAAGTGGTCTTGAGCCCGCGCACCCAGGCGAGCTTGTACAGGTTGTCGAGCTTCGCGCCGTTCGGCTCGGCCATGTAGAGATTCAGCGACTGCGCCTGATCGATCCATTTCTGGCGCCGCGAGCCGGCCTCGATCAGCCAGCGCGGATCGATTTCGAACGAGGTCGCATACAGGGCCTTCAGGTCCTTCGGTAACCGATCGATCTGCGCGACGCTGCCGTCGTAGTACTTCAGATCGTTGACCATCACCTCGTCCCACAGACCGCGCGTCTTCAGGTCGTCGACGAGATACATGTTGACGACCGTGAACTCGCCGGAGAGGTTCGATTTCACGTACAGGTTCTGGTAGGTCGGCTCGATCGACTGGCTGACGCCACAGATATTCGAAATCGTCGCCGTCGGCGCGATCGCCATCGTGTTGGAGTTGCGCATGCCGACCGTCATCACGCGCTGGCGCAAACCGTCCCAGTCGAGACGCTGCGTGCGATCCATGTCGAGATAACCGCCACGCGCGTGTGCGAGTTTTTCGATCGAATCGATCGGCAGCACGCCGCGGCTCCACAGCGAGCCGTCGAAGCTCGCATAGGTGCCGCGTTCGGCGGCCAGGTCGGTCGAGGCTTTGATCGTGAAGAAGCTCACGGCCTCCATCGAAGTGTCGGCGAACTCCACGGCCTCCTGTGACGCGTACGGCAGCCGGAGTTGATAGAGGCAGTCGTGGAAACCCATGATCCCGAGGCCGACCGGGCGGTGGCGCAGATTCGACGCACGCGCCGTCGGCACGCTGTAGAAGTTGTAGTCGATGACGTTGTCGAGCGCGCGCATCGCGATCGTCACTGTCTTCTCGAGCTTCTCGAGGTCGAGACCTGTCGGCGTCATGTGCTGGGCGAGATTGATCGAGCCCAGATTACACACCGCGATCTCGTGGCCGGCCGCCGTGTTCAGCGTGATCTCGGTGCACAGGTTCGAGCTGTGCACGACGCCCGCATGCTGCTGCGGCGAGCGCAGGTTGATCGGATCCTTGAACGTGATCCACGGATGCCCCGTCTCGTAGAGCATGCCGAGCATCTTGCGCCAGAGATCCAGCGCGCGGATCTTCTTGAAGTTGCGCACTTCGCCGCGCGCGGCGCGCGCTTCGCAGGCCGTGTAGCGGCGCTCGAAATCCTCACCGTAGGTATCGTGCAGATCGGGGGTCTCGTCGGGTGAGAACAGCGTCCAGTCGCCATCCTCGACGACACGCCGCATGAACAGGTCCGGGACCCAGTTCGCGGTGTTCATGTCGTGCGTGCGGCGGCGGTCGTCGCCGGTGTTCTTGCGCAGCTCGACGAATTCCTCGATATCCATGTGCCAGGTTTCGAGGTAGGCGCAGACTGCGCCCTTGCGCTTGCCGCCCTGGTTCACGGCGACGGCGGTGTCGTTGGCGACCTTGAGGAACGGCACGACCCCTTGCGATTTGCCGTTGGTGCCCTTGATGTGCGCGCCCATGCCGCGGACCGGCGTCCAGTCGTTGCCGAGGCCGCCGGCGAATTTCGACAGCAGCGCATTGTCGCGGATGGCGCCGAAGATGCCGTCGAGGTCATCCGGTACGGTCGTCAGGTAGCAGGACGAGAGCTGCGGGCGCAGCGTGCCGGCGTTGAACAGCGTCGGCGTGCTGCTCATGAAGTCGAACGTCGACAGCAGATCGTAGAAGCGGATGGCCCACGTCTCGGGTTCGATCTCGTTGATCGCCAGCCCCATCGCGACACGCATGAAGAAGGCCTGCGGCAACTCGAAGCGCGTGCCCTGGCTCTGCAGGAAGTAGCGGTCGTAGAGCGTCTGCAGGCCGAGGTAGTTGAACTTGAAGTCGCGTTCGCCGCGAATCGCCTGGCCGAGGCGCTTCAGATCGAAGTTGCCGAGGCGAGGGTCCATCAGTTCGAGATCGATCGCGCGTTTGACGTAGCCCTCGAAGTAGTGGGCATAGCGCTCGTTCATCTCGTGCTGAGTCGCGGCGTCGGCGTGGCTGCCGATGAACGACAGCGCTTCATGACGGAACGCATCGAGCAGCAGGCGAGCGGCGACGAAGCTGTAGTTCGGTTCGCGCTCGATGAACGTACGCGCGCTCATCACCAGCGCTCGCGACACGTCGTCCTCGGCGACGCCGTCGAACAACGCGCGCATGGTTTCGGCGAGGATCGCATCCGGCGCGGTGTTCGCCGCGTCCTGGCATGCTTCGGTGACGATGCGGCGCAGGCGGTTCTCGTCGAGCGGCAGACGACTGCCGTCGCGGCGCGTGACGGCGAGACCGGCGCGGCGTTCGGCCGCCGGCGCGGCCGCATCCTGCTTCTTCTGGCGTTCGCGCGCGCGTTCCTCGCGATAGAGCACGTAGGAGCGGGCGATCTTGTGCTCGCCGGCGCGCATCAGGGCGAGTTCGACCTGATCCTGGATGTCCTCGATATGAATCGCGCCACTGGCGGGCATGCGCCGGGTGATTGCGCGCACGACGCTGTCGGTCAACGTGTCGACCGTCTCGTGGATACGCGTCGATGCCGCAGCATTGCCACCTTCGACGGCGAGAAAGGCTTTGGTCAGCGCAATCTTGATCTTGTCGCCGTCGAACACGGTCACCTTGCCGTTGCGGCGGATGACCTTGAATTCGCCGGGTGCAGTCGCGGCCATTTCGGACTGCGGCACCGGGGAATCGTCGTTCGGGGACCACGTGACGCGTCCGGCGCGCGGGGCAGCGGCATTGTCGAGTTCCATGCACTCTCCTCTGAGGTCACGCCCGTGATGCCGGGGTTGACGACGGGCCTGTGTCGCAGGCCTTCGATCTGTTATTCGATTGAACGTAGCGGGTGGTATGTCACCACAAGAATTCGTGGTGGCGCAAGCGCCAAACCACTATATCCTGTGCATCGACTTGTGAGTGTCGCTACCGAATTGGTGTGCGGAATCTGTGGACAAGTCGGCGAAGCATCGCCGGATCAGGAATTTATGGAGGAGGGCCGCAGCGCGCGCCGCGCTCGCGTCCGGCGCACGCGCTGCACGCGACTGCTCAGGAAGTGTTCAGACGGGAGCGCGCAGATAGGTCGGCGCGAGCGCCGCGGCAGCCACTGCCGCACCGGCGCGCAGACCGGCGACACCGAGGGTGGCGACGTCCTGCGCTTCGGGATGGCACAGCGGCAAGGGTCCGAGTTCGGGCCAGTGCTCGCGCATGTCGGGTGCATGCGCAGGCCAACCGGTTCCGGTCGCGCACCAGGCATCGACGGCAGGCAGCACGAGGGCGGCAGGCGCCGTGACATGTTCCTCGCCGACGGCGCACAGCGCGCCGTCGGCAGCGAACGAGAACTGCGCCCAGTACAGTTCGTGACGGCGTGCGTCGAGCGTCGCGAGCTGCGTGCGTATGCCGGTCAGACGGAAGCCGCCCTGCGCGAGTGCCGCGAGGGTCGAAACCGGCACGACGGGCAGATCGTGCGCATAGGCGAGACCCTGCGCGATCGCGGTCGCGACGCGCACGCCGGTGAAGGCGCCGGGACCGATGCCGACGGCGATCGCATCGAGTTGCGCCGGGGTGATCGCGGCCTCGGCGCAGAGTTCACGCAGCATCGGCAACAGCAACTGCGTGTGCCGCTGCGGGGCGAGCACATGGCGTTGGATGATCACGCCGTCGAAGTGGAGGGCGACGCTGCAGGCATCGGTCGCGGTCTCGAGCGCGAGCAGTCTCGAGCCGGACGTCATGCGGGGCTGTCGGTATACTGCGGGCCCATGTTCCTTCCCGTCGAGGCATTCATCGGTTGGCGTTACACGCGGGCGCGGCGGCACACGCGTTTCGTGTCGCTGATCTCGGCGATTTCGATCGGCGGCGTCGCGCTCGGCATCGCGGCGCTGGTCACGATACTTTCAATCATGAACGGTTTCGAGCGGGAGATGCGCACCCGTCTGCTCGGGCTTGCCGCGCATCTCGTCGTCGAACGCCCGGCGGACGTCCGCGTCGACACCGCGGCGCTGGGCCGGCGTCTCGAAGCAGAGCCCGGCATCGTCGG
>JADZCB010000201.1 GCA_020851775.1 Gammaproteobacteria bacterium | reverse complement strand
GACCCGGGCACGCGCGCGTTTCTGCGCGGCGAAGGCGCGTGGTTCGCCGACGGCATCGTGTATTTCAGCACCACGGCCGATCATCGCGTGTGGGCCTACGACACGCGCCGCGCCGTGCTCGCCGTGCATTACGAGGCGGCGGCGCGCCCGGCCGGACCGCTGCGTTATCCGGACAATCTGACCGTGCATGACGCGTCGCGCGACATGTATGTCGCCGAGGATGGCGACGATCTCCAGATCGTGCTGCTCGCCGTGACCGGCGGCGCGCCCGTCGCCGTGCCGTTCCTGCAACTGGTCGGGCACGACGACTCCGAAGTGACCGGCCCCGCCTTCAGCCCGGACGGCACGCGGCTCTATTTCTCGTCGCAACGCGGCCGCGACGGCAAGACCGGCATGACCTTCGAAGTACGCGGGCCGTTCACCGGCACGTCGTCGACATGACGACTGTCCTGCTCTGGCTGCTCGTCGTCGTGCTGGTCGTCGCCGGCATCGCCGGGGTGGTCTTCCCGGCGCTGCCGGGGCCGCCGTTCGTGTTCGTCGGGCTCGTGCTCGCAGCGTGGATCGACGATTTCCAGCGCGTCAGCCTGTTCCCGACACTGACGATCATCGGCGTCCTGACGGCGTTGACCGTGGTCGTCGATTTCGTCGCGACGGCGCTCGGCGCGAAACGCGTCGGGGCGAGTGGCAAGGCGGTATGGGGGGCGGCGATCGGCACGGTCGTCGGCCTGTTCTTCGGTCTGCCGGGACTCGTGTTCGGACCGTTTGCCGGCGCGGCGGTCGGCCAGTTTCTCAGCCACGGCGATCTGCTGCACGCCGGTCGCGTCGGCCTCGGCACCTGGCTCGGCATCCTCGTCGGTGCCGCGCTGAAGGTGGCCCTCGTGTGCACGATGATCGGGGTGTTCGTGACCGCGTATTTCGTCTGACGACGCACGGGCTGCGCAAGCGCCGTCAGGACGTCACGAGACCGAGGATGACCTCGGCGGCCGCCGGCTTCACGAGATGATGATCGAAGCCGGCACGCTTCGATTTTTCACGATCCTCGGGTTGTCCGTAGCCCGTCAAGGCGACGAGGGTGCTGCCGGCCGTGCGCGGATCGGCGCGCAGGCGGCGTGCGACCTCGAAGCCGTCGATGTCGGGCAGCCCGATGTCGACGAGGATCAGCGCAGGCTGCTCGCGCGCCGCGAGATCGAGCGCACTGCGCCCCTCATAGGCCGAGATCACGTCGTGACCGTGCATCTGCAGCAGCATCGCGAGGCTGTCAGTCGCATCGCGGTTGTCGTCGACGAGCAGGATGCGCGTCGTCGTGGCGCGCTGCGCGCTCGGCTGCGTGGCGGCCGGCACGGTGGTCGCGCCCGCGCGTTCCAGCAGCGGCAAGCGCACGACGAACTCGCTGCCGTGTCCGCGGCCCGCACTGTGCACCGTGACGCGCCCGCCGTGCTTTTCGACGAGGCGCCTGACGAGCGAAAGACCGATGCCGAGCCCACCTTCGGCGCGATCGAGGCTGTTGTCGGCCTGGAAGAACAGATCGAAGACATGTTCGATCGCGTGGCCGTCGATGCCGCGTCCGTTGTCGCGCACGCGGATCACCGCCTGCGCTTCGCCACCGCCTGCGCTGCGTTCGAGTGCGACCTCGATCGTGCCGCCGCCATCGGTGTACTTCGTCGCATTGCTGAGCAGGTTGCTGACGACCTGGATCAGGCGCGTGTAGTCGCCGTCTACGATGAGGGGCTGCGTCGGCAGACGCACGTGCAGACGGTGGCCGCGCGCGTCGATCTGCGGGCGCATCGTTTCGACCGCCTGCTGCACCACCTCGTCGAGCTTGATTGGCGCCTTCTTCAGCACGATGCGCCCGCGCGAGACGCGCGAGACGTCGAGGAGATCGTCGACGAGGTGCACGAGGTGCCCGGCCTGACGTTCGATCATTGCGCGTGCCCGCGCGACGTCGTCGTCGCGCTCGGCGGCCGTGCGCAGATATTCGACGGCGTTGACGATTGGGGCGAGCGGGTTGCGCAGTTCGTGCGCGAGCATCGCGAGGAATTCGTCCTTGCGTCGCGCCGAGTCCTGCAACACGGTTTCCGACTGTTTGCGCTCCGTGATGTCGACGCAGACCCCGACCACGCGTTCGGCGCGCCCGTGGGCATCGAAGAAAAAGCGCCCTGCCGTGTCCATCCACAGCAGGCGACCGTCGTCGGGCCGTCGGATGCGATGTTCGCAGCGGAACACGTCCTGCTCGCGCTCCGCGCGCGCCCATTCGGCGAAGAGCCGTTCGCGATCCTCGTCCGGCACGTAGCGCTGCCAGAGCAGCGACGGGCACAGCGTCTGGGCGTCCGGCACGAGTCCGAACAGTGTGTGATAGCTGCGCGACCAGTGCGTGACACCGCTGACGAGATCGCTGTCCCACGTCGCGACCGCGGCAATGGTCATCGCAAGCTGCAGGCGACCTTCCGAACGCTGCAGCGCCTGCTCCGCTTCCTTGCGCGGGGTGATGTCCGCATGCGTACCGAGCGCGCGCAGCGGCCTGCCGTCCGGCGTGCGCTCGACGACGCGCCCGCGGTCGAGCACCCAGCGCCAGCTTCCGTCACGATGGCGAAGCCGATGCTCGGTTTCGTAGTATTCGGTGCGTCCGTCGAGATGCGCTTTCAGCGCCGCCTGCGCTCGCGGCAGATCCTGCGGATGCACGAGTCGCAGCCAGGCGCCAAGGTCGCCGTCCAGCTCGTCGAGTTCATAGCCGACGATGTGCGCCCAGTGGCCATCGAAGACCACGGCATTGGTGACGATGTTCCAGTCCCAGAATCCGAGCTGACCGGCATCGAGCGCGAGCTTGAACATGTTCTGGCTCGTGCGTACGCGGGCTTCGGCGAGCTTGCGCTCCTCGACGTCGACCCCGATACCCGACCAGTAGTCGATCTCGCCCGTGGCGCCGCGCACGGGCTGGATGCGCACGTGCACGGCGCGATAGTCGCCGTCGGCACGCCGCACCGGCAGTTCGAAGCCGCCCGCTCTGCCCGAGGTGAGGACTTCGTGCATCTGCGCGAGGGACTCGGTGCGGAATTCCGGGTGAACGAAGTCGAACCACCGCATGCCGCGCAGCCGCGACTCCGGCTGGCCGACGAATTCCTCGGTGTACGGGTTCGCGTTCTGCAGCGAGCCGTCCGACTGCAGTTGGAACACGATCAGCGGCGCATCGAGCGCCATGCGTCGCAGACGGCTTTCCGTGCGCTCGAGCGACAGCCGCGACAGCTCCGCGTTGCTGGAGACTTCGATCAGCTTGCCGACGGCGTCGGCGAGATCGCCGAGCAGCGCGAACTCCTCGGACGTCCACGCGCGCACGGTGTCGTGCATCACGCAGATCGAGCCGATCGACTGGCCGCGCACCTGCAGCGGCACGCCGAGATAGGCGGCGAGATGCGGTGTCGTGTCGAGCGCATGCTGGCGGAACGCCGGATCTTCGCGCAGATCGGGCACCGCGAGCGGTTTGCCGGTCACCGCGACGTACGCGCAACTGACATGCGGCGCGGCCGGCTCGAGCATTGGCGCGGCCGGATGTTCCGGCGTTTCGATCGCGCTCTTGACGAAGACGTTGCGATCGTCGGTGAACGAGATGTAGCACGCGGCGACGTTCAGCACGCGCCGGGCGATGTGGCCGTAGCGGTCGAGATCCGGATTCGGTTCCGGGCCGAGGAGGCCGGTCGCGCGCAAGACCGCGAGGCGTGTCTCGTCGGTTAGCGGCGCGTGGAAATCCTCGGCGCGGATGATGGCTGGGATCAGGAACATGGCTTTCGCGTCGCGTGGCGAGTCCCGGGGCGGCGGCGTGGTTGGCCGCAGCGTGTAAGGATTTCGCGTTCCTGTCTGTAAGACAAGAGTCCCGCGCTGTCAGGCAGGGACCGGACGCAGCGGGGCGTCGCTCTATGCCGCACGGAACGTCCTGCGCTGCGCAAGCGCTCAGTCCGGCGCCGGCAGATCGAGCACCGGGCCGAGCCTGTCACGG
>JADZCB010000200.1 GCA_020851775.1 Gammaproteobacteria bacterium | reverse complement strand
GTCTATGGCCTCGCCAGCAGGAATCGAACCTGCATCTGGCCCTTAGGAGGGGCCCATTCTATCCGTTGAACTATGGCGAGGACGCGCCGGCATTGTAGCGGGGCGGGCAGCACGGCTCACCTGCCGCCCGCGGGATCAACCCTTCTTGTCCGCCACCTTGGCCCAGGTGTCTTTCAGGGTCACGGTACGGTTGTAGACGGGCCGGCCAGGTTGGTGGTCGACTCTATCGGCGCAGAAATAACCGAGCCGCTCGAACTGGAAACGCGTTTCCGGCGCGGCGTTGGCGAGCATCGGTTCGAGTTTCGCGTCGCTGACGACGGTCATCGAGTGTGGATTGAGGTGCGCGCGAAAGTCCGCCGCGGCACCGGGATCCTCGACGTCGAACAGGCGGTCGTAGAGCCTCACTTCGGTATCGACCGCATGCGCGGCCGACACCCAGTGAATCGTGCCCTTGACCTGGCGGCCGTCGGGCGCGTTGCCGCCGCGGGTCGCCGGATCGTAGGTGCAACGGATCTCGACGACCTCGCCGGCGTCGTTCTTGATGAAATTCGTGCACGTCACGAGGTAACCGTAGCGCAGCCGCACTTCGCGTCCGGGACCCAGCCGGAAGAATTTCTTCGGCGGGTCCTCCATGAAGTCGTCACGCTCGACATAGAGTTCGCGCGAGAACGGCACCGTACGCGTGCCGAAGGACTCGTCCTTCGGATGGTTCTGCGCCGCCATGTCCTCGACGAGACCCTCGGGATAGTTCTCGATCACGAGTTTCACCGGATCGAGCACCGCCATCACCCGCGGCGCACTGCGATCGAGCTGCTCGCGTATGCAGTTCTCGAGCACGCCAACGTCGATGATCGTCTGTTTCTTCGTGACGCCGACCCGCTCGCAGAAGTCACGCAGCGCTTCCGGCGGACAGCCGCGGCGACGCAGGCCTTTCAAGGTCGGCAGACGGGGATCGTCCCAGCCCGACACCAGCCCCTCGTGCACCAGCGCATGCAGCTTGCGCTTGCTCGTGATCGTGTAATTCACCTCGAGGCGTGCGAATTCGATCTGCTGTGGGCGCGAAGGCACGGGCAGTTGTTCGAGGACCCAGTCATACAGCGGGCGATGGTCCTCGAATTCGAGCGTGCACAGCGAGTGCGTGATGTGCTCCAGGGCATCGGAAATACTGTGCGTGTAGTCGTACATCGGATAGATGTACCAGTCGCCGCCCGTACGGTGATGCGTGGTCTTGCGGATGCGGTAGAGCGTCGGATCGCGCAGGTTGATGTTGGCCGCCGCCATGTCGATTTTTGCCCGCAGCACGTGCGTGCCGTCCGCGAACTCGCCGGCGCGCATCCGGGCGAACAACTCGAGGTTTTCGGCGACCGGGCGCGTGCGGTACGGACTGTCGCGACCGGGCTCGGTCAGCGTGCCGCGGTACCGGCGGATTTCGTCCGCCGTCAGGCTGTCGACATAGGCCTTGCCGTCCTGGATGAGCTGCACGGCATAGGCATGAAGCTGTTCGAAGTAATCCGACGCGTGGTAATAGCGATCCGCCCAGTCGAAACCGAGCCAGCGCACATCATCGGCAATCGACTGCTCGAACTCTTCGCTCTCCTTCTCGGGATTGGTGTCGTCGAAGCGCAGATTGCAGGTGCCGCCGTAATCGCGGGCGATGCCGAAGTTCAGGCAGATCGATTTGGCGTGGCCGACATGGAGATACCCGTTCGGCTCGGGCGGGAACCGGGTGGCGACCGTCGTGTGACGACGGCCGGCGAGGTCGGCGTCGATGATGTCGCGGATGAAATTGGTGCGGGCCGGGGATGTATCCATGGTCAAGTCGAGGCGACGCGAGGCCGATGTTCATGCTGTAAAAAGGCATTGTCGCACAGCTCGCCACGATCGCGGCCACGAGCGCCGCAAGGGCCGGCATGTGTCGCCGGCGGGACGACACTTCGATGTTACAATGCCTTAGAGGAATACGGGTTCGTCCCGTCGGCCGTCGGCAGCACAGAACATCCCGCGGCAACAGCCAACCGTAGCAAAGGGAACATACTCGAGCATGGCCCAGGGTCAGGAGCGACGGCGCTACGCACGTATCCCGATGAGTCTGGACGCGCTGATCTCGATCAGCGGCCGGCCGCCGATCGCGTGCACCGTCAAGGACTTCTGCGTGGCCGGCATGTTCATCCAGACGGATGAACGTGAACTTCGCCACATCAACATGCACGACAAGGCGACCTTGTATTTCGCCCTCGTCGTCGGTGGTGAACGCCGGGATCTCCAGCTCAAACTGCTCGTCTGTCGGGTCATTCCGACCGGCATCGGCGTCGCGTTCCAGGATCCCGATCCCAGGACGATCGGGATGCTGCAGGGTCTCGCGACTCTCAACACGCCGCCGTCGCCGACCGAATCGATGTCGGACACGCAAAAGCGTTTCGCACCGGAATTCGGGCGTGTCCTGCCGCGGCTCTCGACCCTGGTCGACTCGACGGCGCAAGCGATGACCGACGAGTTCGTCCGTCAGCTCGGCGACGCATTCTTTGCCGCCGCCCGTGACGCCAAGACCAATCGCGATTCGACGCTGTTCACCGATGCACAGTCGAGCCTGCGGCGCCGTGCCGACGCCATTCGTCGCCAGGTACCCGAAATCCTGGGGCGCGGCGCCACGATTCTCGGCAATCCGCTCGCCGAACGCGCGACGCCGGCCGAGGTGACGTCGTTGTCGAATCTCTCGCTCGTCGACAAGGACGAGTTCGAGGAATTCCTGTCGGTGTCCGAGGCGGTGTCCGAGCTCGAGAGCCGTTTCAAGGAGGCGCTGTACGCGTCATCGCGCCGCCTGAGCCTGCTCGCGCGGCGCGTGATCGATGACAGCGGCAATCCGATCGGGCCGGCCGTCGTCTGCAATGCGTTCGCGGAGTCGATGAAAGGCCTGCTGGTCAACAAGGCGACCAGTGATCTGGCCTACAAGACATTGCGCCGCGTGCTCGAACCGCATCTCGGCCGTCTCTACGATGCCGTCAACCAGCTTCTGATTGACAATGGCATCATGCCCGTGCTGGAACAGGAGCGGGCAACGTTCAAGCCGCCGGGTGCCGGCCGCCGGACGAACCCGCCGGTTCCCCCTCTCGAGCGCAGCCAGCCCCCGCATCCGAGCGATATGCTGAATCCGATCCACCCGGCCGGTCCGCTGTCAGGACAGGGACTTGGTGCATACGAACGGATCGCGGCCGGGCTGCGTGCCGCAGGCGCTGCGGCACCCGGCAGCGTACCGGACGTTTCCGTTCCGGGAGTAGCGCCGGCAGCGATGTATCCTGGCGGCGTCATGGCCGCCCCGCCGGGTGCTCCGGTATCGTTGACCGGATTCCCGTCGATGCCGGCCGGCAGTGTCATGGCGGCAATGCCGGCGTTGCCACCGCTGATGGACGTCGAGGGCATGGGCGGCGCTGGGGGTGCTTATCGCGGCTTTGCAGGCGACGCGACGTTCAGCGGCTTCGGCCATGGACCATCGGTCGCCGTGTTGCCGAGCCTCGAACAGGCATACCACACGGCGCAGACACAGCTCGCGCTGAGACGTCAGCTTGCGCCGCAGTTTGCGGCGCCGGCGCTGCCCGCCGGCGGACACTACTTCAGTGGCGCGCAGATCGCCCGCGGCCTGACGCCATTGCAGCACGCATTGCTCGAAGACGCCGAGCCCGAACTCTTCGACGCCGATTTCATCAAGCATCGCGTCGAAGCGGCGCTCGCTGCCGACGGGCTGGTGGATCATGCGATCGGCCAGACCGAAAGCGACGCAATCGAAGTCATCGTCAGCCTGTTCCAGGCCTTGCTGCAGGATCCGATGCTCGCCGACTTCGCAAAAGGGCAACTCAAGCGCCTGCAACCGGTGGTGCACAAGGGCGCGCTGGTCGATCAGGAGTTCTTTTCCCAGACCCAGCATCCGCTGCGTCAGTTGCTGAACCGCGTCTCCCTGCTGCGTCAGGAGCAGGGTCAGGACGTCGAACACCATCTGGCACGCGTGCGCGATCTCATCGACGGCATCAACCGCCAATTCGACGGCAATCACGATCCCCTGTATCCGATCATCAACGAGCTCGACGAAATCCTGCGCGACCAGCGCCGGCGCTACGAGACGAACGTGCAGCAGGTCGTCGCGGGCCTGAACGAACAGCAGATCGTGCTGCGCGAGCGACGCGAGAAATCGGGCGTGAAGCCGGGGGAATCGACGGCATCGCAGCAGGAGCTCCCGCCGGAGTGGAACCGCTGGCTGAACCGCTCGAAGGCGCTGAACGTCGGTGACCGGCTCGTGATGAATGCGAACACGCGGCAGGCGGTGCTCGTCACGCTCGCGTGGATCGGCGACGATTACAACCCCTTCGTGCTCGTCGATCAGCGCGGTACGAAATCCTCGACGCTGACACTGCAACAGGTCGCAATGTACCTGCGCCGCGGCCTGCTGAAGCCCTTGCCGGACGACGGCGCGGCGGCGGTCGATCGCGCACTGTTCGGGGTCGTCAACAAGCTGCACGGCGAAGTCGCCGAACACGCGAACCACGACGCCCTGACCGGTCTGCTCAACCGCAAGTCCTTCGTGCATGCGGTCGACGACAAGTTGCCGGCGGCAGGGAAATCCGATGCGGGCGCGGTGCTGTGCCAGCTCGCACTCGACAACCTGAAGGCCATCAACGATCGCCATGGCATCGAGGCCGGCGACGGTGTGCTGAAGCGGGTCGCCGAAGCCCTGCAGGCCCGCTACGGTCGCAAGCAGGTCCTGCTCGGCCGGCTCGGTGGCAGCGAGATTGCGGTGTACTGGGAGCGCGGCGGGCTGCAGGCAGCGTACAAGGAAGTGCAGGCGTTGTGTGCGACCCTGAACCTCATCGAGTCGCTGCACGAAGGGGACGTCATGGCCTTGAAGTGCGTCGCGGGACTGCTCGCAGTCGACGACGACCTGACGAAGGCCGAGGACCTGCTGAATACCGTTGCCGACGCCTGCAACACGGCGCGCGGCATGTCCGACAAGCCGGTGTTCATCGCCGGCACCGACAACCGCCATCGCAAGCAGCTCGAACAGATGGCGGCGTACGTGACGAAAGCGGTCGATCGCGATCGGCTCGCGCTGCTGTACCAGGAAGTGCGGGCCCTGGCGGCGGCGACCCAGCCGGCGGCCTATGTCATCGTCAGTGCGGAGGACCGCAACGGCAAGCTCGTGCCGCCGACGCTGTTCAGCCAGGCCGCGGCGACGTCGGCGCGGGCCTACGACGTCGATCTGTGGGTGTTGAAGCACACGCTGGCATGGATGGCGCGCAACGAAGACGACGTCGAGCGCGTGAGCGCCTTCATCGTGCCGCTGTCGCGCGCGGCGCTCGATGGCGAAAGCCTCGCCAACACGATCATCGCCGAACTGATGCAGACGGCCGTGCCGCCGTCGAAGATCTGTTTCGAGGTCGCCGACAAGGATGCGGTCGCCAGGCTCGCGGAGACCTCCGATCTGATCAATACGCTGCGTGAGTTCGGGTGCCAGTTCATCCTCGGCGAGTTCGGCGGCGCGCGCACCAACTACGAATATCTGAAGGAACTCGCCGTCGACTATGTGTCGATACAGCAGGATTTCATCACCGACGCGCGCCAGCATCAGAAGGATTTTGCGATCGCGAAATCGATGAACGAACTGATTCACTTCATGGGCAAGTCGACGATCGTGAAGCAGGCGGGCGATAGCGGGATCGGCGATCTCGCCAGGGAGCTCGGCATCGATTTCATACACGACCAGACGCGGGCGACGCGCCTGATCCTCACGGCAGAAGCATGAGCGAAAATCCGGCGAAGATTGGCAAGTACGACGTCATCGACATACTCGGGCGGGGTGCGATGGGCGTCGTCTACCGCGCTCACGATCCTTACGTCGATCGGCCCGTCGCGATCAAGCTCGCCACGAATGCCGACGCCGACAACGAAGGCGTCGCGCGCCGGCTGTTCATCAACGAGGCACGCTCGGCCGGCCGGCTCGACCACCAGAACGTCCTGAAGGTCTACGAGGCCGGCGAGGACAACGGTCAGCCGTACATGGTGATGGAGTTCATCGACGGCGGCGACACCCTGCGCAACTACTGCCGCAAGGAATCATTGCTGCCGGTGCCGACGGTCATCCGCGTGATCCGCCAGGCGGCGGACGCTCTCGACTACGCGCATCGCAACGGCGTGCTCCATCGCGACATCAAGCCGGCCAACATCATGCTGACGAAGGACGGGGTCGCGAAGCTCGGCGATTTCGGCATCGCGCGACGCATGGGCGCCGATCAGACACAGATCGTCGGCTGGTTCGGCTCGCCGCTGTACATGTCGCCGGAGCAGGCACGCGATGCCGAAATTACGCCGCAGTCGGATCTCTTCTCGCTCGGCTCCGTGTTCTACGAAATGCTGACCGGTACGCCGCCGTTCGCTGCGAAAGGTCTGACCGGCCTCATCCAGAAAGTCTGTCACGAAGATCCTGCGCCGCTCGCCCAGCATCGTCCCGATCTGCCCGATCAACTCTGGCCCATCGTGCGCAAGTTGCTCGAGAAAGACGTCAAGCGGCGCTACAAGACCGGCGCCGAACTCGTCATCGATCTCGACGGCCTGCTCGGCGATGCGCGCAATCTGCCGCTGGTGCTGACCGACGAGCAGAAGCTCGCCAAGCTCGCCGAACTCGGTTTCTTCGGGGAATTCGGCAAGAACGAACTGAAGGAAATCGCCAAGGTGTCGACCTGGCGTCGTTACGAAACGGGCGCGGCGATCTTCTCCGAGGGTGACAAGGAACGCGCGTTCTACGTGATCGCCGAGGGTGGGGTTGCGGTATCGATCAACGGCGTGCGCATCCGCGATCTCGATCCCGGTGACTGCTTCGGCGAAATGGAATATCTCGCCGACGGTGGTCGCAGTGCCACCGTCAATGCGAACCGCGACACCACCGTCGTCAAGATCGACCGCGATTTCAAGGACTGGGCCTCGCTGCCCTGTCAGTTGCGTCTCGGCAAGGCTTTTCAGAACGTCCTCATCGAACGTCTGCGGCAGACCACGCGGGAGCTCGCGAGCGCGTTACGGCGCTGAATGGCCGAGCACGATTCCTCACCACCCGGTACGCGATCCGGGCTGCTTCATCCCGGGCCGAATCTCACCCACGCGACGGCGGCCCACACCACCGCGACCAGCACGAGGCTCAGCAGCACGGCAGCCGAGCCGAGATCCTTCGCGCGTCCGGAGAGTTCGTGATGCTCCATGCCGACGCGATCGACGAGGGTCTCGAGCCCTGAATTCAGCAGTTCGACGACGAGCACGAGCAGCAGCGTCGCGACCAGCAGCGCGAATTCGGGTACATCGCGCGCCAGCCACCACGCCGCGGGCAGCAGCAGCAGCGTCAGCGTGAATTCCTGGCGGAACGCCGCCTCGTGGCGCCAGGCTGCATGCAGGCCCTGCAGCGAATAGCCGCAGGCCTTCCAGATACGAATCAGACCTTTGACTTCGCTCGCCATCTGTCACTTTGGTGTCAATGAAGAGGTCGTGGGCCGGGGTGCGTGAATGCGCTGCGGACCCGGGCGCGAGTATAAGCGAAGCGCCGGCGCTTCCTGCTGCGCCGCGGCCCGCCTTGCAGGCGATGCGTCGCTGGATATAATCACACCTGTAAATTCATACAGGTGCGGCCATGGTCGAAGCACTCACCGAACGCCAGCGCGCGGTGCTGACCTTCATTCGCGAGACGCTGCAGCGGGATGGTCTGCCACCGACACGCAGTGAAATCGCCGCGGCGCTCGGCTTCCGCTCGCCGAACGCGGCGGAGGAACATCTGCGGGCGCTGGCCCGCAAGGGCGCGATCGAACTGCGGCCCGGCGCTTCGCGCGGTATCCGTGTATTGGCGGAGGGCGGCGAGGATGGCCTGCCCGTGATCGGACGCGTCGCGGCCGGTCAACCGGTGCTGGCCGCCGCGCACGTCGAGGACATGCTCCGTATCGATCCTGCCACCTTCCGTCCGCGCGCGGACTATCTCCTGCGGGTCGATGGCATGAGCATGCGCGATGCCGGCATCCGGCACGGGGATCTGCTCGCGGTGCACGCGACCGCGACCGCCGACAACGGCCGGATCGTCGTCGCGCGTCTCGATGACGAAGTCACCGTCAAGCGTTTTCGTCGACGTGGCCAGCGCGTGAGCCTGCTCCCCGAGAATCCGGATTTCGCTCCGCTCGAGATCGATCTGCGCACCCAGTCGCTCGCGATCGAAGGTCTCGCCGTCGGCGTCCTGCGCACGAGCCTGCGTTGAAACCCTGCCGCCCCGATGACCCTCGAGGAGATCATGCGTCGGGCCCGACTGTGGCGAGCGGGCGAAGCGGTCGCCGAACCGGGCCTGCCGACCGGCTTCGACGCACTCGATGCCATGCTGCCGGGGGGCGGCTGGCCCTTCCCGGGGCTGATCGAGATCCTTTCCGCCCGGCCGGGCAGCGGTGGTCTGCGTCTGCTGCTGCCCGTCCTCGCCCGGCTGTCCCACGAGCCGCGCTGGCTGATCTGGGTCGCGCCGCCTTATCAGCCTTATGCGCCAGCGCTCGAAACGGCAGGCCTCGCGTTGCGCCGCGTGATGGTCATCGATCTCGCGACCGAAACCCCGGGAATGGAGGGGGCTGCGCAGCCGTCGGCCGCTGCGAATACGGATGTACTGTGGGCCTTCGAGCAAGCCCTTCGTTTCCCGGGCTGTGGCGCGGCGTTGCTGTGGCCGCGGGAGATCGACGCGCTGTGTCTGCGGCGTCTGCAACTCGCCTGCGAAGCGGGCGGGACGCTCGGCGTGCTGTTCCGGCCGGCCGAATGCGCCGCGCAAGCCTCGCCCGCCGCGTTGCGCCTGTTGTTGACGCCGCAACCCGCTTGCGTCGCGCTCGACATCGCCATTCTCAAGTGCCGCGGCAGCCTGCGGGCACGCGCCTGCCGGGTCCCCGATCCGGGCGTCGGCGTCGGGCCGGCGGCCGCGCAGTTGCACGATCCCTCGACATGACCCGTAACGACATGGCACCCGGGAGCGGCGCTCCATTGCACATGACGACAAGCCCAACAGCCCAAGGACATCCCCATGAACAAGCCCGGTGAGGGTGTTTCACCCGTCCTTACGCCGCTACAACCCTTGCAGCGGCTGATCCATTCCGTGCCGCGCACGCCACCGCGCGCCGTGCCGGTCGGTGCGCTGCCCGCGGCGACGCCGTCGCCGGTCCTGTGGCTCGCGATCCATTTGCCGCAGCTCGCGCTCGATATCATCACCCGTGCGCATGCGGAACGCCGCGCCTGCGTGCTGGTCGATGGCGACGGGGTGCGTCAGCGCATCGCCTGCGTGAATCGCGAAGCTGCACGCCTCGGCATCCGTCCCGGCATGGCGCCCGGCGCCGCGCATGCACTGGGTGAGGTGCAGGTGCTGGCGCGCACGCCGGCCGCCGAAGACGCAGCACTCGCGCGGCTCTGCGCCTGGGCCTGGCAGTTCACGCCGGTGGTCAGTGTCGATGCGCCGGACACCCTGCTGCTCGAGGTACGCGGCAGCCTCGCGCTCTTCGGGGGACTGCATGGCCTGTTGTCGCGACTGCGGCGCGGCCTGCGGGAACTCGGCATGCAGGGTTTCGCCTTCGCCGCCGCACCGACGCCGCGCGGGGCGACCTGGCTCGCGCGTGGGCGACAGACCGCAGCGATCGACTCGCTCGCGGCACTGCCGGCGGCGCTGGCCATGCTGCCGCTCGACGTGCTGTGCCTGCCGGTGAAACAGCTCCAGGATCTCCATGGCATCGGCGTCCATACCCTCGGCGATTGCTGGCGTCTGCCGCGTGAGGGGCTCACCCGGCGTTTTGCACCCGCCCTGCTGCAGGAGTTCGATCGCGCACTCGGTCGTGAGCCCGATCCGCGATCCGCGTTCACGCCGCCGGCATGTTTCGCCGAGCGCCTCGATCTGCTGTGGGAAATCCGCCAGGTGCAGATGCTGGCGACAGGCATGGAGCGTCTGCTGCACGAACTCGGCGGAAACCTGCGGGCGCAAGGGACGGTGCTGCGCGGCTTCACCTGGACGCTGCATCACCGTGATGGCGAACGCACGTCGCATCGCATCGCGCTCGTCGCGCCGAGCCGCGATGTCGCCCATTTCGCCCGGTTGACGCGCGAGTACTTCGCACGACGGAGGCTGACGTCACCGGTGCGCGCCATCGAACTCGAGGCGGGTGATTTCGAGGTGCAGCAGGTGCCCGTGATGGAGGATCTCTTCCGGCGCGGTCCGGCCGCGCAGGAAAGCGAGGAACGCTGGCCGCAATTCCTCGAGCGTTTGCAGGCACGGCTCGGCGCCGCGGCGCTGAAACAGATCGTGGCCCGGTCCGACCATCGCCCCGAGCGGGCGATGCAGACCGTGCCGATCGGGACACCGCTGTCGGGATCGGTAACGACGGACAGCCCCGTCCATCGTCGCCGGTCCCGGCCGCTGTGGCTGACGCGCGAGCCGTTGCCGCTGCCGGAGCGCAACGGCCGGCCGGCGCTCGGCGGTGTCCTCACGCTGAGTCCCGAACGTGAACGCGTCCAGGGCGGCTGGTGGGAAGGCGTCGATCTCGCACGCGACTACTTCGTCGCGCGCGATTCGCACGGCACGCGCTGGTGGGTGTTCCGCGAACTGGGAGGAAGCCGCGGCTGGTATCTGCACGGCCTGTTCGAATGAAGTCCCGGCTCCGCACAGCAGCATCTGCGGCGCGATGCTCAAGGCCACCGGTGGTGAAGACGATACAGCTTCACCACGGGAAATCGACATGTCGACAGTCAACGAAACCTCTCGCCTCGGCACCGATCAGGACTGGAAACAACGCTACCGCGATCTCGCGCGCGAAGCCGATCAGGAGCGCGCGACCTGGGCGCAGAGCGAACGCGCACTCGTTCAGGCCTTGCTGAAATTCGCGCAATGCTTCGATGGGCTCGACGTCGGGCTCGATCGCCAGCTCAGCAGCCTGCGCACCAACCTGCGCAGCAGCAGTGAACCGAAGATTCGCGCCGGCCTGCTGGGCGAAATCGCCGACGCCTGCCTTGCCCAGGCGCGCAAACGCGCGAGTCTGCCGACGGACAGCGGCCGTGCGCCGCTCGAGACCCTGTTGGCGGCGCTGAGACTGCCGGCACAGACGACGATCGAACTCAGACAGATCCAGTCACGGCTGAAGAACGGCGAGGATCCTGCGCGCGTCGCCGCGTTGCTGGCGAATACGTTGAACGATCTCGCGGCCACCGTCTCGGCGCGGACCGGTCCCAGTCGCGGGTCGGCGCCAGCCGACGACATCGTGCCGCGCGTGCTCGACGAACTCGCCACACACGACGCCTTGCGCGAGCGCGCGGCCGGCCTGCGCAGCGCGTGGCAGCAGGATGCCGGTGCCGCTGCACGCCAGGGGCTGGAGTCCCGGTTTCTGCAACTCGTGCGCGACGCGCTCGGGCCACAGGATCCGGCGGCCCGCACACCGCCGGACGCACAGCCCGGCACCAGCCTCGCGCAGTTGCTCGACTGGCTGCTGCTGCCGAGCGAATTCGAGGAACGCTCGCAACGGCTGCGCGAGACGCTCGGCTGCGGCGCGAGTGCGGATCCGGTGCGCGAGACGGGCAAGTTCCTGAACGATCTGCACGCCTTCATGCGCAAGGATCTGCGCACGCTCGAGGATTACCTCAAACAGGCGTCGGAGAACCTGAGCGTCATCGATCTCGAACTGCGTTACGCCGTCGACCACAGCCGCACGGCGGCGTTGCACTCGTGCGAGCTGAGCCGCGGCATCAACGCCGAGATGGACGAAATCGACGCGGCGGTGCAGGATGAACGGCCGCCGGCCGATCTGCGCGCGCTGGTCGAACGCCGCGTCGCGACGATACGCGCGACGATGTCGACCTTTCTCCACCTGCAGCAGCACAGGCAGGAAACCTACGAGCAGCGCATCGCCGATCTGAATCAGCGACTGCAGAGCTTCGAACGCGAATCGACCCGTCTGCGCGAAGACCTCGAGGCCGAACAGGCGCGGGCGCACAGCGATACGCTGACGGGTGCGCCGAACCGGCTCGCTTACGAGGAACGCGCACAGATCGAAGTCAGACGGGCGTGGCGTCACCGCTCGCCACTGTGCCTCGCGATGCTCGACCTCGATCACTTCAAACGCATCAATGACGGCTTCGGTCACAAGGCCGGCGACAAGCTGTTGCGCTATACCGCGAGCATCGCGTTGAAGCGCATCCGCGCCACCGATCTCTTCGCCCGCTACGGTGGCGAGGAATTCGTCACCTTGTTGACCGATACGCGACTCGAGGACGCGCTCGAGGTGTGTGAGGACCTGCGGCGCCAGATCGCCGGTTCGAACTTCCACTTCAAGGGCTCGCCGGTGCCCGTCACGGTTTCGATCGGCGTTGCCGAACTCGGTGAGCAGGAAAGCCTGGCCACCTTGTTCGATCGCGCGGATCAGGCGCTGTACCGGGCGAAGCGCGACGGCCGCAATCGGGTCGAAGTGGCGCGCTGAGCGCTTCGTGCCGGCCTGCGCCGGCGGGCTCGCTCGAAACGATCGGTCTTGCTCGTGCCTCGGTACCGCGCAGCGCGCCGGCCGCGCTGCCGGACTCGTCACGCATTCCTCGCCCACGATCGGTGTCATGCCCGCCTTGACCGGGCTGAACTGGCGGCCTACCTTCGGTCTCCCCCATCACAACCGGAGATCGCCATGGCGCAGGTTCCCGCCAACTTCACCGATCTGCTGACGTCCAAGGTCGCCTTCGCCCATCTCGGGACGGCGATGAAGAACGGCGCGCCGCAGGTGACGCCGGTCTGGTTCAGCTTCGATGGTCAGCACATCCTGCTCAATTCCGCGAAGGGTCGCGTGAAGGATCGCAACATGCGCGAGCGACCGAAGGTCGCGCTGTCGATCCTCGATCCGGACAATCCCTATCGCTACGTGCAGCTCATGGGACATGTGGTCGAGGTGACGGAAGCCGGCGGCGATGCGCACATCGATGCCCTCGCGAAGAAGTACCTGAACCAGGACAAGTATCCGTGGCGCCGACCAGATGAAGTTCGCGTGATCTACAAGGTCGCGATCGACAAGGTGCAGGTGATGGGCTGAAGGCCCGGCGCGAGGTCTTCGCCGCGGCGGTCCACGGGCCGTCCGCGGCATCCAGTTCACAGCCGGTTCAGCCTGGATCTCCGAAGCTGCGCACGCGCCGCAGGTGACGATCGCCTGCGGCGCCCATACACTACCGCGCGTCGCCAGGAGATCCCCGATCAAGACTTTCTTCTTCAACACCTCGTTGCTCGCCGGCCTGCTGCTTGGGGTGAGCGTCATGGTCGTGGCGCGTGCCGACGGGCTCGATGAGATCGATACGCCGCCCGCCGAAGCAACCTCCCCGAGCGTGCCCGCGCCGTCGTGCAAGCCCGGGGTCGCCGACGTGCCGATCGCGAGCGAAGTCGGCTCGGCCGGCATCATGTACAACATTGCGGAACATCCCGCATCGATCCGGGCCGTCGCCGGCCGGCTGCTGAACGAAGCGCTCGATCGCCAGAAGAAGGCGGCCTCGGCCGCCACCGCCTGTGGCGACTGCCGGGACGACAAACCGCGCGTCGTCTACCGGGTCGGTCCGATCAATCTACTGCCGAAGCAGGAACAGCAGACCGTCTGCCGCAAGCTCGACGCGCAGACGCGCGCGCGTCCGTTCGAATTTCCGTCACGTCATTTCGAATCGATCAACGCGCTGAACGATTGGGTGATGGCCTTTTCACAAGGCCGCGGCGAGGAGGGCAAGGAACTCTACCGACGCTGCGAAGCGAACTGCAGCCCGAATTATCAGTTCACGATCGAGCCGGACCAGGCCGGGTTACAGGTCGAGACGCGCGTACACTGCGGTCTCGCGCGCGACCGCGACAGTGACGACTACGAAGTGAGCACCGCACTGCGCCTCGAATGCAGTGCGCCGACACAACCGGTGGCCGAGGCAGTCCGCCAGTAGACGGAGCAAGCGCGCGCGTGACCGACAATCCGAACCTGCCGGGCGGCGCCGTGCTGCCCGCCGACGCCTGCGAGCGTGGTGCGCTCGCGTCCTTCATCGCGATGTTCGCATGGCCGGCGCTCATCGTCTCGAGCGGTGCGATTCTCGCCATCGGGTTCACACGCGGGCATCCCGCGATCTACTTCAACCTGTCGTACGCGTGGATCGTGCTGTGGCTGTTCGTGCTCGAGAAGCACCTTCCGTATCGTTCCGACTGGCGGCGCAACGACGGTCAGATCGGTGCCGATCTCGGCCATACGCTGCTCAACAAGGGCCTCGTGCAGATCACGATCATCCAGTTGATGAGTCTCGAGTTCTTCGCCAATCGCGGCAGCGGCGTGATCGGTGCGCTGCCGTTGTGGCAGCAGATCATCATCGGCCTGGTCGCCACCGAGTTCGGGCTCTACTGGGCCCATCGCCTCGGCCACGAATGGCCGCTGCTGTGGCGCTTCCACGCCGTGCATCACAGCGTGAAGCGCCTGTGGATCGTCAACACCGGCCGCTTTCACTTCATCGACTCGAATCTGAGCGTGCTCGCGAGCGTGCCGTTCCTGCTCGCGACCGGCATTTCGATGGACGCAATCATCTGGGTCAGCGCGATCACCGCCTACGTCGGTGTCCTCACCCACTGTAACGTCGCGATGCGCTGTGGCTGGCTGAACTATCTGTTCAACACGCCGAACCTGCACCGCTGGCATCATTCGACGAGCCCCGTCGAAGGCAACACCAACTACGGTCAGAACCTGCTCGTGTGGGACCAGCTCTTCGGCACCTGGCTGTACAAGCGCGAAGCCGGTCCCGGGTTCATCGGTATCCACGATCGCATGCCGCGCAGACTGCTCGGCCAGTTGCTGATGCCGTTCAGGTGGAAACGCTATCAGGCCGCGCCAGCCGATTCGGCGCTCGATCTCTGAGCACCCGCGCCGGGGTGCCGGCGTCGACGGCCCGGCGCGATCGCTCAGGCCGCGCCGGCCGCTTCGAGGCGACGCAGACGCCAGCGTGTGACGAGGTAAAGGAGGCGGCCGAGCCGGCGCGTGTGGCGTGACAGGCGGGCGCTGCCGATCGCGAGCGTCACCATGTGTGCGGCACCTTGCAAGTGACGCTCGGCGTAGAAACTCATCGCGCGACGCCAGTAGGCCGTGCCGTGACGCACGCGATCATAGGCCGTGTGTGCGGGCACGTTCGCGCTGTAATACGCATAGGACAGTTCATCGTCACTGGTCTCGAAGATCCGGCCGAGCGCGATCCGTGCGCGCGTCCACCGCCGCAGCGGTTCGCGTCGCTGGTAACGTTCGAGATGCTGCTTGAAGAGCCGGAAATGCTGGGCTTCGTCTTGCGCGATACGGTGACAGATGTCGCGCAGCACCGGATCCGGTGCGGCATCGCGCAGCGCCGAGTAGAAAGAGCAGGTTCCGGATTCCACGACACAGCGGGCGACGAGTTCGCCGGTACGCGAGCCGCGCACCGACTGCTGCACGTCAATCGGGACGCGATAGCCGGCACGGAAGCGCGCCAGTGCAGCGGCGAAGTCGAAACCGGGATCGACGAGTTCGGCCCAGCGACCGAGCGCACGGCCGTGCTGGGCTTCCTCGATACCCCATTGCTCGGCTGCCTGCGTGAAGTCGTCGTCGCCGGCGAACACGTTGCGCAGATAGGCGACGTAGTCGGCGCTGTTCGCTTCGATCAGCGCGGCCGTCTTGATGGTTTGCAGGAGTTCTGGACCGACCGTCGCAGGGGCGACGGCATCCCAGTGCAGGTCGGAGAGTTGCCAGTGAGCTTTCATGCGCAGAATCCTAACAAGTTCCGCTCGCCGATACAGCGACGCGGCGTGCGCGGAATTCCCCGCGTGAGGTTCACGGCAGCGGCGTTCCCCGCACCGCGAAGCGCACGCGATCGACGCGCAGCCCGTCTTCGTCGATGAGGTCGAGCGTATGGTGTCCGGGCTGCGGCGCCCACGCGGCGGCGGCCAGCGGGGTTCCGTCCAGCGTCCAGGTGTATGCCGCATGCGATGGCCGACTCGCGAGAAACACCCGTTGGTGGCGTGACGGGATGTCGGGATCGATGACCAGGATGCTGCCGTTGCCGGGATAGATGATGCGCGGGGGGCGGCGCGCCGGCGGCGTCTGCTCGATCCGCCGTGTCGCCGTGCCGCGCAGAAACCATTCCTCGCGGGGAGGCTCTCCCGTGCCCGCGAAGCGGACCGGCACGCGCTCGACAGCGGCCGGCGGCCTCGGCGGTGTGCCCGGATCTGCGGCCTGCAACTGGCTGATGACCTCGGCCCACACCGGCGCCGCGCCGCTCAAGCCCGAGACGTCCCACATCGGCGCGCCGTCGAAGTTGCCGATCCACACGCCGACGGTGTAGCGCGCGGTATATCCGATGCACCAGTTGTCGCGCATCTGCTTGCTGGTGCCGGTCTTCACGGCCGCCCAGAACGGCAGATTCATCGCATTGTCGACCCCGAAGCTCGCGCTGCGCGCGTCGCGATCGGCGAGCACATCGCCGATGACGAACGCGGCAGCGGCACGCATCGCACCGGCTGGCGACGCTGTCGATTGCGGTGCCGCGACGTCGCCTGGCTCGAGGTTCAGTGGCGAGCGCAGGCCGCCGTTCGCGAGCGTGCGATAGGCGTTCACGAGCTGCCACAGCGTCACCTCGGGGGCGCCGAGTGCGAGCGCATAGCCGTAATAGTCGCCGTCGCGGTCGACGCCGTCGAAACCGAGTTCGCGCAGACGCGTGACGAACGCGTCGGGCCCGAGCAGCATCAGCGTGCGTACCGCCGGCACGTTCAGCGAGCCGGCGAGGCTCGCGCGCAGGCTCAACATGCCGCGGAAGCGATGGTCGTAGTTCTGGGGCACGTAGAGGCCGGTCGGTGTCTCGAGATTGATCGGGCTGTCCTCGAGCAGCGACGCGGCCGTCAGCAGCCGCTGTTCGACGGCGAGCGCGTAGAGGAATGGTTTCAGTGTCGAGCCGGCCTGACGCGGCGCGCGGATACCGTCGACGTGTCGCGCCGAGGACCAGACGCCGCCATTGCCGACATAGATCAGGACCTCGCCGCTCCGGTTGTCGACCGCCAGCACGGCGCCGTCATGGACGTTGCGCGGCGCGAGCTGTCGCAACTGGCGTGCGAGACTGTCGAGCGCGAACCGCTGCAGGCGGGCATCGAGCGTCGTCGTCCGCGTCGCGTCGCCGCCGCGCAGCAGGCGCCGTGCGACGTGCGGCGCGAGATCGGCTGCCGGTGTCAGGGTCGGGACGCCGGTCAGCCGCGTCAACGCCAGTCGCGTCAGGCGTTCGCAAGCAGCGGACGACGCGGTGTGCCGGCAGGCGCGCACGGCGACGCGTGACGGCGCGGCGTTCGGACTGCGCAGCGACACTGCGAGCAGCAGCGCCTCGTCGGCATCGAGCGTGACCGGCGCCTTGCCGAACAGCGCGCGCGCGGCGGCGTCGATGCCGGCGATCTCACCGCGATAGCTCGCGAGATTGAGATAGGCCTCGAGGATCTCGGCCTTTGACCAGCGGCGCTCGACGGCACGGGCGGCGGTGATCTGGCGCCATTTCCGGGTCAGGCTGCGGCGCTTGCCGGCGCGCAGCGCCGGTTCGATCTGCGCGGCGACCTGCATCGTGATCGTACTGGCGCCGCGCGGCCGACCGCGCAGACCATCGCGCAGGGCGGCAGCGATGGCGAGCCAGTCGACGCCGGCGTGGCGCGGAAAGCGCCGATCCTCGAGCGCGACGACGGTGTCGCGCAGGCGCGGCGAGATCGCGGCGAGCGGCGTCCACTGCCCGCGGCGCCGGGTCGGATCGGTGCGTCGCTCGTGGAGCAGCCGGCCATGACGATCGAGCAGCCGCGATTCGCTGGCGGGATGTGCGGCGCGGACCGCGGCGAAGTCCGGTACCTCAGGTGTGCGATCGGAGATGACGAGCGCGCCGAGCACGACGGCGCCGATCGTGAGCGCCGCGAGCATGACGCCGCTGCGTCGTTTCATGGCTCGACATTCAGCGTCGCGTTCGGCAGCTCACCGGCCATCGCCGGTGCGTACAAGGCCTCGACCCGCGTCGGCGGCAGTTGCAGTTCACCGGCGTTGTTCAGCCGCACGCTGTATTCGAGCTGGAAGCGACCCTTGGGCACATAGTCGTAATACGCGCGAAACACCTCTTCGCGGCGCTCCTCGAAGACGGGCACGACGCGCTCGACCGCCGTGACGTCCAGCGCCTCGCTGCCGCGGCCGAGCGCGCCGCCGAGCGCGGTCGCGCCGGCTGGCAGCGGATCGGTGACGATCACCCAGGTCATGTCGGATTGCGCGTCGACGTCGAGCCGGACGCGATAGACGTCACCGCGCTGCCAGCGGCCGGGAGTGTGCTGCTGCACCGGGACGACGGTGCGCGTGATCGCAAAGCCCTGGAACAGCGGGACGCGCAACGGGATCGCCGCGCGGCTCTGCACGCTGAGCCACGGTGCACCGCTGCCCTCATGCGTGATCCGCAACTGCGCGGGCGCGTCCGGCCAGTCGAACGCATGCGCGCGGGGCGTCGCGCCCGCCCAATCGGCCGTCCACGCGGCGTCCGCGAGCGTCGCGCGCGTGCGGCCTGCGACTCCGGCGGCTTCGAAGCGACGCGCGAACGCCCGCATCGCGACCATACCCCAGGCGTTCGCTGTCGTCGTGTCCCAGTGGCCCGCGCGCTGGCGATGCAGGCTGCCGGTGACCAGACGCGGGATGTCGTCGGCCCAGTCCGCGCGTTCCATCACCGCGAGCAGCGTACGGTTCGCGTTGACGTCGGCGGACAACATCAGCCACCACAACGCGTCGTTCGCTGCGGTCGAAAAGTTCAGCGTGGTTCCCTGCAGCAAGAGGCGCGCGCGCAGGATGCCGAGCGCCTCGGCGAGGCGCGCAGCGCGGTCGGGATGGCCGGTATGTCGTTGCAGCAGATCGATCCAGTCGATCACCGCCGAGGTCGGCCAGCGCGCCGGTTCGATGTCGAGACTGTCGATCCAGCCAGCCTGGACGCCGTCGGGATAGCGGCTCAGGGCTTCGATCGCGGCGAGCCGGCGCAAGGCCAGGTCGGCGGTCGCCAGCGGTGAGTCGCGGTGCAGACGACCTTCGATGAAGTTCACGAGTCCCTGACGCAGGCGTTCGCGCACCGGATCCGGGATCGCGCGCCCGTCGGCGGCAGCGATCGCGAGCAGGTAGGTCGACAGCACGTCGCTGCCCGGGCCGGACGTCGGAAAGTATTTGGCGAGGCCGTCGGCGTCGAGATAGCCGGGCAATTCGTCCATCAGTGCCTGCCATGCCGCGTCGTCGTCGAGTGCAATCGCGCGCGACACGCGCTGTTCGAGACAGCGATACGGATACTCGCGCATGTACTGCGTCACACCGTCGAGTGTCGCGGCGAGATTCGCGTCGAGGCGGACGGCGATGCCGCCGCCGGCGAGGGCATCGGCCGGTGCGGCAATCGGCACGTCGACGATGTCGCGTACCTGCTGCAGCGTCGACTGGATCGTGCGTACGGGCAGCGCCGGGACGATGCGCTGGGTCACGGCAAGGCGATCGGATCGCGCTGCCTCGTCGGCGACCGTCGCGGCGATCTGCCAGCGCAGTTCCGCGCCGCTCGCCGGTGCCGTCAGCTCCCACGCGATCTCCCGGGCCGCTGCGGGCGCCAGTTCCACTGTTTGCGGCGCGAGTGCCGGCAGTGGCGCGCCATCGGCCGCGCTGACTGCCGCGGTGATCGTCGCGACGCGCGACACTTCGTCCGCGTTGCGCACGGTGAAGACGGCGCGATAGCGATCACCGGCACGCACGACGCCCGGCAGGCCGGAGAACAGCATCAGCGACTGCGTGGTACGGATCGTCGCTGTCCCGGCGCCGAAATGACCGGTGCCTGCGGTCGCGACGGCGGCGATCCGGAAGCTCGTCAGCGAGTCGTTGAGCGGCACGCTGACCCGCGCGTGTCCCTGCGCATCGAGTTTCACGCGCGGCTGCCACGCGAGCAGGGTGTCGAACAGCATCCGGTTCGCGCCGCCGCTGCCGCCACCACCACCGGGCGCCACGGCCTTGCGGCCGTAATGCCGGCGACCGACGACCTGCATCTGCGCCGTTGCCGTCTGCACTTCGATACCGCGCCGGCCCATCATCGTCTCGAGCAGGTTCCAGCTTTCGTTCGCGCGCAGATCGAGCAGTCCTTCGTCGACCGCCGCCAGCGCGATTTCGGCGTCGGCACCGAGCGGCCTGCCGTCGGCGCGCGTGACCTCGATGTCGATCTGCGCGGCGTCACGCACCTGATACACCGTGCGTCGCGGCGTCACCTTGACGTCGAGTTCGTGGGTGCGCCAGCCGACCTTCAACTCCGTCATGCCGAGCTTGTAGGCAGGCCGCCCGAGATCGACGAGTGCCGTCGGCTGCACCTGCGTGTCCCGTCCCCGTACCGCGAGCACCGACACGAAGACGTTCGGCGCGTGCCCGCCGTGCAGCGGGACGTCGACGACCGGCGCCTTGCCCGACAACGTGGTGACGAACGACTCGACGATGCCTTCGCGCTCGACGGTGACCAGCGCCTGTGCCGTGCGGAACGGCATGCGCACCTGCAGCCGCGCCGTCTCGCCGGGTTCGTAGCGTTTGCGCTCGGGGATCAGATCCATGCGATCGTGATCGCCGACCGCGTACCACCAGTCGTCGTCGCCGGCGACCCAGACGTCGCGGTGCGCGTGGCTCGCGTGGCCCTCGGCGTCGAGCGCATGGGCGACGAGGATCAGATTGCCGCTGGCGGGTGACTCGCCGGTGCAGACCAGCAGACCCTGTGCGTCGGTACGCCCGCGGCACGCTTCACCGAGCTTCGTCACCTCCGTGCGATGTTCGTAGGCATAGAAGCCGCCGACCAGTCGCTTGCGATGTGAATACGTATTGCGCTGGAGCAGATCGACCGTGACATCGATGTTCGCGCGCGGCGTGCCGTCGAGCGCGACGGCGACGACATGGAAACGCAGCGCCTTGCGACTCAGCGCCCAGCCGTCGGGCTTCACACCGAGCACCACGTGCGAGGGCCACAGCGGCACCCGCACCGCGGTCGTCAACGTCGTGCCGTTCGGATCGGGATACTCGAGATCGGCGACGAGTGTCCGCGGCCGGTCGCTGTCGGGCACGTCGAGCGTCAGGCGGGCACCGCCGGCGGCGTCGAGCACGGCGCGCCGGGCCTCGAGCACCTCGGTGTCGACAGGGGCGGAATCCGTCGCACGCCATGGCTGTTCGATCTGCCTGTCGCTGCCGGTCTCGACATTGCCGTTCATGAACCTGACGTCGGGATGGTCGGCGAACGACACTTCGCGCGTTTCGATCACGCCGCGCAGACCGATCGGCAGCTCGGCGGCGGGGCCGCCGGTCAGATAGTTCACCTGCACGTCGAGCGCGAGCGAGTCCGCCCGCACCAGCGGCAGGCCGCGCGGCTGCAGCTCGGCGCGCAGCAACGGCACGCGGAAGGATTCGACGCGGAAGCTGCCGGCGCCGAACGTGCGTTCACCATCGATCAGTTCGACGATGTAGCTGCCGAGCTTGGCGCTCGCCGGAATGCGCCATGTCGACGTCGCATTGCCGCTCGCCGTCGCGACATCGACCGTCAGCGGGAATTCGTCGCCGCTCGCCTCGTGGCGCACGCGCAGGACAGGGCTCCGCGGCGACCACTGCGCGAAGCCCCGGGTCGTGCGTTCGCGCATCACGTGCTTCATGTGCACCGTTTCGCCGACGCGGAACAGCGTGCGATCGAAGACGGTGCTCACGAGTTGCGGCGCCGGGTTCGACGGTGCCGGCAGACCGAATTGCCAGGTGGCGATCCCGTGCTGCCAGTCCGACGCCACGAAACCCGTATCGCCGCCGTGTCGCGCGATGGCGACGAAGCCGTGCGAATTCCACGCGCAGGCCGGCCGCGCCGACGGCGCGGGCAGCGCGACGTCGATCGCTGCGAGCCCCGTCGCATCCGTCGTCCCCGTCCAGTGCGTGTTGCCCGCGCAGTCGTTGAGGATCACTTCCGCGGCGGCGACGGGCTTGCCGGAATCGAGCGCCGTCACCCACACGAGCGAAGACTCGCGGCCGAGCTTCAGATGGACCGCGAGATTGGTCACCAGCGCGAGCGACTGCACGTAATAGGTACCGGTGGTGCCGAACAGCGCCGCGCCGAGCCGCGGACTCGCGAGTTCGACGACGTAGAAGCCGGGCTCGCGCAGCGGAATGCCGATGACTTCGAACGCCTTGGCCGGCGCAGCGCGCGGGACTTCGAGCAGACGCGCGTCGCGCGCCTTCTGCAGCACCTCGATGCTGCCGGCACGCTGCGTCGTCACGTATTCCGCACGCGCGTCGTCCCAGGCGTAGGCGTCGCGACCCGCGCGTTCGACCGCGTCGAACCATTGTCCGACCTGTGCCGTCTCCGCCGGATCGATTTTCAGCACACGGCCGCGGATCGACGCGACCGCCAACGGCGGTTCGCTGTCGCCACGCTCGACGGCGCCGGCACGCGCCGCGAGATCGCGCACGAAACCGCCCAGCGAGGGTTCGATTTTGTGCACCGGCGGCGTCGGTCGGCGCAGTAGATTGGGTTCGAGATTGCGTACCGTCACCGGCAACGCGGCGTCGCCGGCGAGTTCGATGATGCCGAAGCGCGCGGCGAACTTCGCCAGTGGCGGATCCTCATCGGTCGTGACGTCGAGCGGAAAACGCGCCGCGTCGCTGAGCGTACGTCCGGCGTCATCGACGAGCGCAGACGGCAGCGTGAAACGGAAGTGCGTGCGCGCCGGCAGCGGACCCGCGACGTGCACACCCTGCGCCGTCGCCTCGCCAGCGTCGCCTTCGACCGTGACGGGATAGGCGTGTCCGTGCGCATCCTCGAGCGTGATGCGTGCGAGATCGTCGCGCGCGACCGGCGCGGAAAACGACAGCCGCATCCCGCGCGCAGGCATGCAGGCCGCAGCACGGTTGACCCGCTCGCAACCGAACGTGGCGCGGAACGTCGGCCGCACCGTGTAGGCCTGAGTCTGCGTCTCGCGGCCGGTGAGACCGCTCGTGGTGGTGATGCCGGGCCCCCAGTCGAGCCACATCTTCGCGGCGTTCGGCAGCCGCTGCCGGCAGCGCAACGCGACGATCGGGCTGTCCGGACTGTCGGTGAGCGCGGCGTAATGCGCGCGTACTGCCGCTTCATCGTCGACGGTGCGCGCGACCATCTCCTGTTCGTAGCGCGACTTCATCACGGCTGCCGCATAGCGCCGCAGGAACCAGCCGTTCGCCTCCAGCGCGGCGCGGCGTGCGTCGCCGGTGAGAACCTCGACACCGATCGCTTCGTTGATGCCGTCGACGCGGCAGTGCACGCCGGCCTCGAGGCTCGTGTGCGTCGCCGGCGCGTCGAGGCCGAGCAGGAACACCTGTTCCTCGTCGATCTGGGCGCCTTCCCACGGCTCGCTCGCGACGATCGTCGGGCCACCGGTGTCGAAGCTGTAACGGCGCTCGCCGGTCAGCGGCGCGCCGGCCGTGGTGCGCAGCGCAGTGCGCACGGTGAAATGACACGTGATGCCGCCCGGCAGATCGTGCTCGAAGGCGTGGACCCAGTGGCGATCGTCGACCCAGTGCGAGCGGCCGGGAACGGGGCAGTCGATCGTGAACGGTGCCGGTGCACGCGGATCACCGAACTCGACCATCGGCGCGCCGAAACGGACCTGCACCTGGCGCACGCCTTTGACTGCGCCGACGGGACTGAACGACTCCACGCGCGGCGCGGCGGATGCAGCGCCTGCGCAGGCGACGAGTAGCCACAGACAGCACCGCGACAGGAAGGCTCCGCGCATGACGACGACCGCTCGGAAAAGGGCGCCGGCATTCTATCAGGCCGCCGGCTGCCGCCGCGGCGCGGCCGAGATTCAGGCCGCGATGCTGAAATCGTCGGTCGCGTCACGCGCCGCGGATGCGAACCACGGGAAGCAGTCTTCGCCGGCGGCGACTTCACCGACGATGATGAGGGCCGGCGCCTGCACGTGTTCGCGTTCGACGCTCTGCGCGAGCGTCGCGAGCGTCGTGCGGACGACGCGCTGCTGCGCGGTCGTACCGCGCTCGACGATGGCGACGGGTGTCGTCGGCGCACGACCGCCGTCGCGCAGGTGCGCTTCGATCAACGCGGCGTGGCCGACCCCCATGTAGAAGACGACCGTGTGGTGTGCCTGCGCGAGCAGCGGCCAGTCGAGCCTGTCGAGCGATTTCGCGCAGTGCGCCGTCGCGAGCGTCACCTGCTGGGCCGTCGCGCGCTTCGTCAGCGGAATCCCCGCATAGGCGGCACATCCGAGTGCGGCCGTGATGCCGGGGACGATCTCGAACGGAATGGCCTGCGCGCGCAACGCGGCGAGTTCCTCGGCGCCACGCCCGAAGATGAACGGATCGCCGCCTTTCAGACGCACGACGCGCAGTCCGCGCCTGGCGAGGGCGACGAGACGCGCATTGATCGTGTCCTGGGCCGCGGCATGATCGGCGCCGGTCAGCTTGCCGACGTCTTCGCGCCGCGCGTCACGCCGCGCCAGCTCGAGCACCTCGCTCGACACGAGCCGGTCGTACAGAATCACGTCGGCTTCCTGCAGCGCGCGCAGCGCCCGCAGCGTCAGCAGCGATGGATCGCCGGGGCCGGCACCGACCAGGACGACGCTGCCGGTGGTCGGCGACGCGCGGCCGGCAGCCGCTTCCGCGAGCGCGGCCGCCATCGCGCGCTCGGCGCCGGCGGGATCACCGGCCTCGCATGCATGCACGACCGGCGAACGCGGCTCGAACACCCGTTCCCAGAAGCGACGGCGTGGGCCGAGTGCCGCGAGACGGCGCTGCACGTCGGCGCGCCAGCGGGCCGCAAGGGCGGTCAATTCGCCGAGCGAAGGCGCCAGCAGGGCCTCGATGCGCGCACGCACGAGCCGCGCGAGCACCGGCGCCGCGCCGCCGGTCGACACTGCGACGGTCAGTTCGCCACGACGCACGATCGACGGAAAGATCGCGCCGCTGAGTGCGGGATCGTCGACGACGTTGACGAGCCGGCCCGCCGCCTGCGCCGCGGCGGCGACGCCTGCATTGACCGCGCGGGTGCCGGTCGCCGCGATCACGAGCACCCGGCCGTCGACGTCGGTGACGGCGAATTCGCGCGCGTGATGAACGATGTGTCCGGCCTGCGCGAGTCGCGCGAGTGCGGTCCCGAGTGCCGGCGCGACGACGTCGACGGCAGCACCGACGGTCAGCAACGCGTCGACCTTGCGCGCGGCCACGGTGCCGCCACCGACGACGAGGCACGATCTGCCACGCAGGTCGACGAACAGCGGCAGGAATGAGGCGTCCGACATCGGCCCGACTCAGCCGCTGGTGAGCCGCACGACTTCGGCGGCGAATTCGCGACCGTCGGTGATCGCGGGCACGATGCCGACGCGTCGCACATACGCGCCGAATGCCTCCCCGGCATGACGTTCGGCCGCATACCGGGCGAACAGCGCGTCGAGCGTCTCGAGGATCTGCGGCTCGGTGAGATTGTCACGCAGCGGGACCGTCAACCGGCGGCCGTCCGGCGTACCGCCGACATAGAGGTTGTAGCGACCGGGGGCCTTGCCGACGAGCGCGATTTCCGCGAGGTACGGACGCGCGCAGCCGTTCGGGCAGCCGGTGAGACGAATGCCGATCGCGGCATCGCCGAGCGCGTGTTTCGCGACGAGGGACTCGACGCGGGTGAGAAACTCCGGTGCATAGCGCTCGCTCTCCGCCATCGCGAGACCGCAGGTCGGCAGGCCGACGCAGGCCAGGGCGAGCTGGCGCAGTTTCGACACCGGGGCAGCAAGCCCGTACGTGTCCAGCAACACCGCCAGTTCGTCGCGCCGCTCGGCCGGGACATCGGCGAGCATCAGGTTCTGGTTCGCGGTCAGCCGGAACTCCGCGAGTCCGCGCGCGGCGATGGTGCGCAGGCCGGACAGCGCACGCCACGCGCCGGTATCGACGATCCGTCCGCTCGGCACGTAGAGCCCGTAGTGATGGACGCCGCTGTCGTCGGTGCGCCAGCCGAGCGGATCGGCGTTGTCGCGTATCGTCGGCTCGCGGGCAGGCGCGAACGTGATCCGGGCGCGCCGTTCGACTTCGGCGCGGAAGGCGTCGAGCCCCATGTCCTCGATCGTGTATTTGAGACGTGCGTGCTTGCGGTTCGAGCGATCGCCGTGATCACGCTGGGTGGTGACGACGGCCTCGGCGACCGCGATCGCGGCGTCGGCCGGGATATGCCCCAGCGTGTCCGCGACACGCGGCCAGGTCGCGGGATCCCCGTGCGACATGCCCATGCCGCCGCCGGCGAGCACGTCATAGCCGACGATGCGGCCGTGCGCGGCGACGGCGATGAACGCCAGGTCTTGCGACCACGCGTCGACGTCGTTGTCGGGGGGCACGGCGACAGCGATCTTGAATTTGCGCGGCAGGTAGACCTGGCCGTAGATCGGCTCCTCGTCTTCCCGGGTGTCGACGAGCTTCGCGCCATCGAGCCAGATTTCGTGATACGCGCCGGTGCGCGGGAGCAGGTGCGCGCTGAGGCGGCGCGTCAGATCGATCGCGTCGGCATGCACGCTGCGCACGAGCGGCAGGACTGAACACATCGCGTTGCGATTGACGTCGCCGCAGGCGGCGAGCGTGTCGAGCAGGGCGCCGTTGATCGCAGCGATCGCCGGCTTGAGATCGCGCTTCAGGACGCCGTGGAGCTGAAAGGCCTGGCGGGTCGTCAGCCGCAGCGTGCCGTTCGCATGCGTGCACGCAATCGCGTCGAACGCGAGCCACTGCGCCGCCGTGCAGATCCCGCCCGGCACGCGCGCGCGCACCATGAACTGCCAGGCCGGCTCGAGGCGCTGCTCGCGGCGCTCGTTGCGCAGATCGCGATCGTCCTGCTGGTAGACCCCGTGGAACTTGACGAGCTGGGTGTCGTCGTCGCTGATCGCGCCGGTCAGCGGATCGGCGAGTCCTTCTGCGATCGTGCCGCGAAGCTGCCGGCTGCGCGCCTTGATGCCTTCGACGAACGACGGGTTCGGCTGTTCATTCATGATCAATACACGTCGCGTTGATAGCGGCCCTGCCGCTTGAGTTCGAGCCAGTAATCCTCGGCGGCCTCGGCGTCGAGCCCGCCGTGCCGGGCCACGAGGTCGACGAGCGTGCGATGCACGTCCTTCGCCATCCGCTGCGCATCGCCGCAGACATAGACATGGGCACCTTCCTCGAGCCAGGCATGGAGTTCCCGTGCGCGTTCCCGCAGCCGGTCCTGGACGTACAGCTTGTGGGCCGTGTCACGAGAGAACGCGACGTCGAGCAGGGCGAGTCCGCCCTGGCGCAGATGCCGCTGCCATTCGAGCTGGTAGAGGAAATCCTCGCGCTGCGTGCGTTCGCCGAAGAACAGCCAGTGGCGGCCGCGCGCCCCGCGCGCGACGCGTTCCTCGACGAACGCCCGGAACGGCGCGACGCCGGTGCCCGGCCCGATCATGATGATCGCCGCATCGTCGCTCGGTGGCAGGCGGAAAGCCGGGTTGCGTTCCAGTGAGAGCGTCACTTCGTCGCCGGTTTCGCGCGCGGCGAGAAAGCCCGACGCGCAACCGGGACGGGGCCGGCCAGCGTGCCGGCCGTCGACGATCGCAACCGTCAGATGCAGTTCGTCGGGGGTGGCGTGGCGACTCGACGCGATCGAATAGGCGCGGCGGGTGAGCGGACGCGCGATATCGACGAATGTCTGGGCGCTCAGGCGCGCGCCGCTCTCGCGCAGCACGTCGGCGACCTGGCGGTCGCGCACGTAGGCCGCGAGCGCGGCACCGTCGCCAGCCAGTGCCGCGTGGAGGCTGCCGTGATCGCTGCGCGCGGCGATCGCGGCGAGCGTCGGGCGCGCGAGCAGCGTCAGCTCGAGGCGCGAGCGCAGCACTTCGTCGAGGCGCAGCGTCGCTTCGCCGAGGCGCACGGGCTCCGCTGCCGACCAGCCCATCGTCTCCAGCAGCTCGTCGACGACGGCCGCTGCATTCGGCGCCGTCACCGTCACGCTGTCGCCGGGTTCGTAAGCGAACCCGGTCGTGTCCAGCGCGAATTCGAGGTGACGTACGTCCTTCGTCGAATGCCGGCCGGTCAGGCGCTGGTTCGCAAGCACGCTCGCGGTCACGGTGCTCGCATGGGGAATCCCGGCAGGCGTGCCGACCGGCACGCGCGGCGCATTGTCGACCAGCGTGATGCGGGTCGGTGTCGTGGTCGCATGGTCGGCAACCGCGGTCAGTACCGCCGCGACGCCGCGCTCGGCGTCGGCATGGAAATCGAGATCGCAGTCGACGCGCGGCGCCAGCCTTTTCGCGCCGAGCGCCTCGAGGCGGGCGTCGAAGTCGCGACCGGTCTTGCAGTACTGCGGATAACTCGAATCGCCGAGCGCGATGACACCGAACGTCAGGCGCTCCAGACGCGGCGCCTGCCCCCCGCCGAGCAGCCGGTGCAGCGCGAGTGCGTCGTCGGGCGGATCACCGTCGCCGTGCGTGCTGACGACGAGCAGGATCGCGCGCTCCTGCCTGATCTGGCGCGGGTTGAAATCGCCGAGGCTGACGAGGCGCGCGCCGATGCCCTGCGCGGTCGCCGCGTCGAACGCGCGCTGCGCGACGCGCTTGCCGTTGCCGGTCTGCGACGCGTAGAGAATCGTCAGCGTCGAAGCGGTGCGTGCGGTGTCGGCGGGGCGCTCGTCGCTGCGAGGTTCAGGCCGATGCGAGGGCGCGCGCGCCGACAGGCCGGCGAGAAACCCGCTCGCCCACACCAGATCTTCATCGGTCGCGCCGGCGACCGCATGTTCGAGGCGCGAGCGCAGATCGATGCGACGGGCGGGCAAGGCGGTATCGAGCAGGACGGCAGTGGACACGATCGGCGCTCCGCAGCAGACACAGGGAGTGCGCAGTCTAGGCAAGCCGGGATGCGTGCGGAATTAACATCTCGGCATATCCACCTGCCAATGCGTTCTATCGGTCATGCCGGCGGCGCAGCGGCGCCCGGCGGTCTCACATGGTGAGATGCGCGAGCACGATGAGACCGAAGACGATGCGATACCACGCGAACGGACGGAAGTCGTGCGTCGACACGAAGCGCAGCAGGAAGCGGATCGCCGCGAGCGCGCTCAGAAAGGCCGCGATGAAGCCGACCGCGAAGACACCGGCGGAATCCTCGGCGAGATGCTGCCAGTTCTTCGCGAGGTCGTAGGCCGTCGCCGCGAACATCACCGGGATCGCGAGAAAGAACGAGAACTCGGTCGCGGCCTGCCGCGAGAGTCCGCAGGCCATGCCGCCCATGATCGTCGCGCCGGAGCGCGACACGCCCGGCACCAGCGCGAGAGTCTGCGCAAAGCCGATCTTCAGTGCGAGACCGGGCGTGATCCGCGCGATGTCCGTCACGCGTGGCGCCGGCGCGTAGCGTTCGACGATCAGGATCACGACGCCGCCGACGATCAGCGCGATCGCGACGACCAGCGGTGAGAACAGCACATGCTTGATGAACCCATGCAACAGACCGCCGAGCACTGCCGCGGGCAGGAACGCGAGCAGCAGGTTCTGCACGAAGCGCAGCGACTCGTCGTCACGTCCGAGGCCCTGCACGACGCCGGCAAGCCTCTGCCTGAAATGCCAGCAGACCGACAGGATGGCGCCGAGCTGGATGACCACCTCGAACGTTTTTGCATCCGCTCTGTTAAACTCCAGCCAGTCACTGGCCAGAATCAGATGTCCGGTACTCGAGATTGGCAGGAACTCGGTCAGGCCCTCGACGATACCGAGCAGCACGGCCTTCAGAAACAGAGAAAAATCCACGGTCGCCCTTCATGCCTGCTGGGATGGTATAGGCCGCGGGCATGATGTGACCGCCCTGGCGCGGTACCGAGGTTAGCATGGTCCTGGGCTTCGAACTGTTAATTGCGCTGCTCATCATTCTCGTCGCCGCCGAGATCTTCACGAATGCGCTCGAACATCTCGGTGAACGCCTCGGGATTTCCGAAGGTGTGACGGGATCCCTGTTCGCGGCGGTCGGTACTGCACTGCCCGAGAGCACGGTCCCGGTCGTCGCGGTGATCGCAGGCGGTGCGAATGCCGAATTGAATGCGGAAATCGGCGTCGGTGCGATACTCGGTGCGCCGCTGATGCTCTCGACACTCAGTCTCTGCGTGATGGCGTTGTCGGTGCTCGCGCGGCGCGGGCTGGATGGACATCTGCGACCCGAACGCACCGGATTGCAGCGCGATCTGCTGTTCTTCCTCGCCGCTTTCGCGATGGCCTTCGTCGCGCTGTTCATCCCGCCCGAACTGGCCACGGTGCGGGCGGGTCTCGCGGTCGCGCTGGTGCTGAACTACTTCGTCTACGTGATGATGACGTTGCGCGTATCGGCCCAGCTCGTCGAGAACGGCCACGGCACCGAGGCACATGGTCTCCTGTTCCTGCAGAAGATCGGTCTGCCGCAGAACATGCCCGTGATCGTGGCGCAGATGGCGCTGGGCCTCGTGCTGTTGATCGCCGGCGCGAAAGGCTTCGTCTACTGCGTCGAGCACCTGTCCGCCATACTCGGCATCTCGCCGCTGCTGCTCGCGCTGCTCATCGTACCGATCGCGACGGAGCTGCCGGAGAAGGTCAACAGCGTGATCTGGATCCGCCGCGGCAAGGATACGCTTGCCTTCGGCAACATCACCGGGGCGATGGTGTTTCAGGGCAGCCTGTTACCGGCACTCGGTCTTGCGATCACGCCTTGGCGGCCGACGCCGGAAGTCGTGGCCGGCGTTCTGATCACGTACGGCGCGGCGTTGTGGCTCTACTGGCACGCGCGACGGGAAAGCGGCGGCTTGCGCGTATGGCATCTGCTGGTGAATGGTGCGATCTACGTTGGCTACGTGGGCACGATGATCGCGCTGGTGATCGCGGGGTGAAGACGCTGCGGGGAGCAGGCGCTGGGGATTCGGGGAGAGGCGCCGCGCGCGGATCGGCACGACGCAGGTCTGGTTGCTTGGTGCCGAGGAGAGGACTCGAACCTCCACGGATCTCTCCACTGGTACCTGAAACCAGCGCGTCTACCAATTCCGCCACCTCGGCAAAGCGACGCGCAGACTACAGAAGCGACCTACGTGAGTCAATGAGTCAGGCATGAGCCGCAGACGCGATACACGCAGTAAAGAGCCACCCCGTCACGACGTGCCGATCCCCACGCGCGAGGAGATCCTGCGCGCCCTGGAGCGCGCCGCCGCACCGCTCGCCTTCGACGACGTCGCAGCGGCGCTGCACGTCGACGGCGATGCCGCGCGCGATGGTGTCGGACGCCGGCTCGCCGCGATGGTGCGCGACGGCCAGCTCGTCGAAACCCGCGCGCGCCGCTTCGGTCTCGCCAAGCGGATGGATTTCATCGCCGGACGCGTGATCGGCCATCCCGACGGCTACGCCTTCGTACGACCCGACAGCGGCGAGCGTGACATCTACATTGCGCCACGCGACGCGCGCCGCGTGCTCCATGGCGATCGCGTCTATGTGCGCATCGCCGGCATCGATCATCGCGACCGGCCGTTCGGGACCGTCGTCGAGGTGCTGTCGCGCGCGAACAGCGAAGTCGTCGGCCGCTACTTCCGTGAGGGCGGAGTCGGCTTTGTCGTACCCGACAACCGCTGTATCAATCAGGATCTCCTGATCCCGGCCGGCGACGAAGGCGGTGCCGTGCACGGCCAGATCGTCGTCGCGACGATCGTGCAGCAGCCCGATGCACGCTATCAGCCGCTCGCGCGCGTCGTCGAGGTGCTCGGCGATCACATGGCGCCCGGCATGGAGGTCGACGTCGCGATTCGCGCCCACGGCCTGCCGACGGCATGGCCGCCGGAACTCGACGAGGAACTCGCCCGCATCCCGCGCGACGTGACGGCCGCCGAACGCGAGGGGCGCACCGATTTGCGCGAGCTGCCGTTCGTGACGATCGACGGCAGCGACGCGCGCGACTTCGACGATGCGGTGTACTGCAAACGCCTGCGCGACGGCTACGTGCTGTACGTCGCAATCGCCGACGTCGCGCACTATGTCCGCGATGGCACGCTGCTCGACGCGACGGCACTCGAACGCGGCACGTCGGTGTACTTTCCGGATCGCGTGATCCCGATGCTGCCCGAAGCGCTGTCGAACGGGATCTGTTCGTTGAATCCCGACGTCGAGCGGCTCGCGCTGGTCTGCGAACTGCGGTTCTCGGCCGAGGGCGTCGCGCTGAAGCACCGCTTCTACAACGCGGTCATCCGCTCTCACGCACGCTTGGTTTACGAAGAGGTGGCGCGCTGGCTCTGCGCGCCGCGTGCTGAGCTCAGCGCGCTGCAGGGACACGTGCTCGACGCCTACGATCTCTACCTGGCGCTGCGTCGTCAGCGCGAGACTCGCGGCGCGCTGGACATCGAATCGCTGGAGCCGAAGTTCATCTACAACCGCGCGCGCAAGATCGAACGCATCGAAGTGCGTGAGCGCAACGATGCTCACAAGCTGATCGAGGAATGCATGATCGCGGCGAACGTCGCCGCCGCCGAATATCTCGGCAGGCACGGCCTGCCCGCGCTCTACCGCGTGCACGACCAGCCCGACCCGGAGAAGCTGATTGCGCTGCGCCAGTTTCTGTCCGAGCTGGGCATCCGGCTGCCCGGCGGCGCCACGCCCGAGGCGCGACATTTTGCGCACGTGCTCGCCGCCGCGAAGGCTCGCCCCGATCGTCAGCTCATCGAGACAGTGCTGCTGCGGAGTCTCAAGCTCGCCGTCTATCGCGGCGAGAACGCCGGCCATTTCGGTCTCGGGCTTGAAGCGTATGTGCATTTCACTTCGCCGATCCGGCGCTATCCGGATCTGTTCGTGCATCGTGCGATCAAGCAGCGCCTCGCGCGGCGCCGGCGGCTGAAGGTCGACGCCGAGGCCTTGACCACGCTCGCCGAACATACGTCGATGACCGAGCGCCGCGCCGACGAGGCGACACGCGAAGCGGTCGCCTGGCTCAAGTGCGAGTACATGATGGACAAGGTCGGCGAACGCTTCGGCGGTATCGTCAGTGCCGTGACGTCGTTCGGGCTCTTCGTGCAGCTCGACGAGAGTTTCGTCGAAGGCCTCGTGCACGTGACGGCATTGCCGGACGATTACTACCAGTTCGACGCGGTCGGCCACCGCCTGTTCGGCAAACGCACGAAACGTGAATTCCGCGTCGGCCAGCGCGTCGAAGTCACGGTCATGCGGGTCAATCTCGACGAGCGGCAGATCGACTTTGCGCTGAACGCCGACGGCGGGCGCAAGCGTCGTCGATGAGCCGGCGTCGCGAACACGCACGCGCCGAGCCGCGCGGCGCCGGCACCCTGCTGGTGTGGGGCATCCACGCCTGTCAGTCGGCGCTCGCGCGCGCCGCACCCGACGTGCTCGAACTGTGGCTGCGCGAGGATGCGCACCATGGAGAACTCGCGGCGCTGGCCGCGACCGCGACCCACTCGGGTCTGCGGCCGCAGCGGGTGCCGGTCACGACACTCGACCGCCTGACCGACGGGGCCGTGCACCAGGGCGTGGTGCTGCGACGGCGCACACCGGCACCGCTCGATCTCACCGCGCTGCGCGCGCAACTCGCGGCCGCGACACGGCCGCCACTCGTGCTCGCCCTCGATCATCCGCAGGACCCGCACAATCTCGGCGCCTGTCTGCGCGTCGCCGACGGCGCCGGCGCCGATGCCGTGCTGTTGCCGCGCGATCGCAGCGTCGGTCTCACTGCCGCGGCAGCCAAGGTCGCGAGCGGCGCGGCCGACTCGATGCCGATCTGCGCCGTCGCGAATCTCGTGCAGGCGCTCGAGGCCCTGAAGCAGGATGGCCTGTGGGTCGTCGGGGCGACGGACGATGCGCCGGGTTCGCTGTATGCCGCCGACCTGCGCGTGCCGCTGGTGGTGGTGCTCGGGGCCGAGTCGGAAGGTCTGCGACGCCTGACCCGCGCAACCTGCGATCTGCTGGTGGCGATTCCGATGGCCGGCAGCGTGTCGAGCCTGAACCTCGCGACGGCCGCCGCCGTGTGCCTCTTCGAGGCCCGACGCCAACGTCTCGCGGGTGCGTGACGCGCCGGGACGGCCTGCGCCCTGCGGCTGGGCCATGCGGCTTTACAGGTCTGTCGCCCGGCCACTACAATCCCTGGCTCCCCGAGGGAATGACGACGTCCGGGACGACCCGGCCGGCACGCCCTCGTATTCATCATCTCCTTGCTTCACCGCCAGTCCGGGAAGCTCATAGCCGAGAGGAGAACCCGTGCGACATTACGAAGTCGTGTTTCTGGTCCACCCTGACCAGAGCGAGCAGGTCAACGCGATGATTGACCGCTACCGGACCATGCTCGAGAGCAACGGTGGACAGATCCACCGTCTCGAGGACTGGGGCCGCCGCCAGCTCGCGTATCCGATCACCAAGATTCACAAGGCTCACTACGTGATGATGAACATCGAGGTCAACAGCGCGACCTTGAATGAACTCGTCAGCGCGTTCCGCTTCAATGACGCCGTGTTGCGCCACCTCGTGATCGCGCGCGACAAGGCGCTGACCGAGCCTTCGCTGATGGCGAAGGCGAAGGAAGATCAGGAGGAGCGTGACGGTGAGCGCCGCGCACGACAGGCCGCCCAGAGCGCCGAGCGCGACGTCCGCGCCGATGCGCCGGCTGCCGCCGAGACCGAAGCCGCTGCGCCGGCCACTGCCGAGACCGAAGCCGCTGCGCCGGCCGCCTGAGAGGAGTACGAATCATGATGAAATCCAAACCTCGTGGCGGTGGGTCGCGTCATTTCCGCCGTCGTCGCTATTGCAAGTTCACTGCCGAGAAAGTCGAGGAAATCGACTACAAGGACCTGAACACGCTGAAGGCGAACGTTGCTGAAAACGGCAAGATCGTGCCGAGCCGCATTTCAGGCACGAAAGCGCGCTACCAGCGCCAGCTCTCGATCGCGATCAAGCGCGCGCGCTTCCTCGCGCTGCTGCCTTACAGCGACTCGCACTGAGCCGGCCCGGCCCGCCGCGGCGGCGCGCGATCTGACGCTATGCGGGGGATCGCGCGCATCGCGATGACCGGGCCGTTGGCGGCGACGGCCGTTGCGGCCGGATTTTCGCTGCTGGCGCTATGGTTCGCGCCGGTTCTCATCCTGAGCGGCGCGACCATCGGTCTCGTGACGCTGCGTCACGGCGCGCTCGAAGGGGCGAAAGTCGGTGTGATGGGACTCGCGCTCGCCATCGGTGTGCTGATGGCGGCGACGGGCCACGTCGGGCGCGCCGGAATCGTGGTGCTGCTGCCGTGGGTGCCGATCTGGTGTGCGGCCGTCGTGCTGCGCGGTCATGGCAGTCAGGGCACGGCGCTCGCGATGCTCGGGGCTTTCGTCGCAGGCTTCGCCTACATGCTCAGACAGGCACTCGGCGACGTCGATGCGTTCTGGGCCGAGCGGCTCGAGCATCTCGGCGCGGCCGTCCGGGAACAGGGCGGCGAATTCCTGTCGGCACAGGAAACGGCCGCAATCGCGGGCGTGATGCACGAAGCTTCGGTCGCCGTGATGTGCCTGAGTCTCGGCGGCATGCTGTTGCTCGCGCGCGCCTGGCAGGCCGGTCTCTATCGACCGGGTGCCTTCGCCGAGGAATTCCGCGCGCTGCAGTTGCCGCGCTGGGTATCGGCCGCAGGCGCGGCGCTCGCCGTCGCCGCGTTGCTGGTGCGGACGAACGCGGCGCCGGCCGGACTGGTCGGTGACTTGTTCGTCGTGCTGGTGCTATTGTTCGCCGCCCAGGGGCTGGCCGTGGTGCATGAACGCACGGGCCGTGCGCCGGCGCGCAGACCCTGGCTCATCGGGGTCTACGTGTTCGCATTCCTGATGCCGCATATCGTCGCGACGGTGCTCGCGGTGACTGGCATCGCGGACCAGGTGGCTGATTTCAGACAATTGCGGCGGGCGCGCCGATGACGCCGCCGTTTGCGGACCGCGCGCGGCCGACGCCGTGCCGGCAGGTATCGAGACTGGTGAATCAAGGTTGGGACCGACGATGGAAGTGATACTGCTCGAAAAGATTCAGAACCTCGGCAAGCTCGGCGAAAAGGTCCGCGTCAAGCCGGGATACGGCCGGAACTACCTGATCCCGCGCAAGAAGGC
>JADZCB010000199.1 GCA_020851775.1 Gammaproteobacteria bacterium | reverse complement strand
TGTTGCGTTCCAGGCGGTCCAGATCGAGCACGAGGCACGGCGTGCCGAGCCGCTGACGGGATGCGGGCACGCCGATCAGCGCTGCGTTCGGGCCGCGCGGGTCGGGGCATGGCGCGTCTGGCGGAACAATCAAAGTGCGCTCGCACGGGTAGAGCGTGGAAGGCCGAGCTTGCCACAGGCGGCTCGCGTCACCAATCATCCAAGGCTCGTTTCACGGAGCACGCGCATGGCCAAGCACAATCCGCTACGCGATTTTCGAGTCGACAGGGCGAGCCTGGGATTCGTCGGCAACGACCTGCAGCGCCCCGAATGCATACTGGCCGAACGGGACGGCAGCCTGTGGGCGGCCGATGCGCGCGGCGGCGTGGTGCATCTGTTGCCGGACGGTCAGCAGCGCATCGTCACCCAGCACGAGCAGACGGCCTTCGCCGCCGCGGGCAGCGAGGCCGAGCGCTATACTGCGGGTACGCTGCCGAACGGGCTTGCGTTCGCCCGCAACGGCGATTTCCTCATCGCGAACTTCGGCACCGACCGGCTCGAACTGATGACGCGCGACGGCCGCACACGGGTGTTGCACGACACCATCGACGGCCTGGCGATCGGCAAGACCAACTTCGTGCTGCGCGATTCGAAGGACAGGCTGTGGCTCACGGTCTCCACCCGCATCCGCAACTGGATGGACGCCTTCAGCCCCGACATTGCCGACGGCTACATCGCGCTGATCGACGAACGCGGGATCCGTATCGTCGCCGACGGTTTTGCGTTCACGAACGAGATTCGCTTCGATGCCAGCGAGGAATGGCTTTATGTGGTCGAGACCACGGGCCAGCACGTGTCGCGGCTGCGCGTGCAGCCGGACGGGTCGCTCACCGGGCGCGAGATTTTCGGGCCGCGCAAACTCGGCGCCAGCGGGTTTCCCGACGGCATCGCCTTCGATGCCTTCGGCAATCTGTGGGGCACGCTGATCATGAGCGACATCCTCTTCGTGCTCACACCCGAAGGGGATTACCTCGAGGTGCTCGTCGATGGCGATCCCGTCGCGTCCGCGACACTGGAGACGGCATTCCGCGCGGGATGCGTGAGCCCCGACACGCTCCTGGCGACCGGCGGCCAGCTCGCGAACTGGTTCGCGAGCGTGACCTTCGGCGGGCAGGATCTCAGGACCTGCTACATCGGGAGTCTGCGCGGCACGCGCATTCCGTTCTTCCGCGCGCCGGTGGCGGGCCTGCCGATGGTGCACTGGCACGATCGCTGAGATCGGCGAGCGCGGCGCTGCCCGCGTTGACAAGCTCCCGGCCGATGCCGGAACGTCGGCCCGGCGGCGATTTAAAGCAGGAGATGAAGATGCGCGAGCACTTGAAGTTCTACATCGGCGGCCGCTGGGTGAACCCGGTCGAGCCGAAAGTCCTGGACGTCATCGATCCGGCGAGCGACAAACCCAACGGGCGCATCCACGTCGGCGGACCGGCGGACGTCGACGCGGCCGTGCAGGCCGCGCGCGCCGCGTTTCCGAGCTGGTCGACGACGAGCCGTGAGACACGCGTTGCCGCGCTCGAACGCATCGCCGATGCATTCGAACGCAGACTCGACGACATGGGCATCGCGATCCGCGAAGAAATGGGTGCGCCGCAATGGCTCGCGCGGGATACGCAGGCCGCACTCGGGCCGCGGCACTTCCGCGCGGCGGCGAACGTGCTGAAGACCTATGCGTTCGAGGAGATCAAGGGCGCGAATGCCGTGCTCAAGGAGCCGATCGGCGTCTGTGGCTTCATCACGCCGTGGAACTGGCCGGTACACCAGATGTGCGCGAAGACCGCGCCGGCGCTCGCCGTCGGCTGCACGGTGGTGCTGAAGCCGTCCGAAATCGCGCCGTTCTCGGCGCAGATCCTCGCCGAAATCATCGACTCCTGCGGGTTGCCGCCGGGTGTCTTCAACATGATTTTCGGCGAAGGACCGGTCGTCGGCAGTGCGATGGCAAGCCATCCGGGCATCGACATGATTTCGATCACGGGCTCGACGCGCGCCGGCATCGAAGTCGCGCGCAATGCCGCCGCGACGGTCAAGCGGGTGCACCAGGAGCTCGGCGGCAAGAGTCCGAACATCGTGCTCGACGATGCCGACATGAAGGCCGCGATCACCGGCGGCGTCAACAGCGTGATGATGAATTCGGGCCAGTCCTGCCGCGCGCCGACGCGCATGCTGGTGCCCAGGGCGCGGATGGACGAAGTCTGCGCGATCGCGAAGGAAGTCGCCGAAAGCTGGGCACCGGGCGACCCGGCGGAAGGCAGCCGCATGGGCCCGGTGATTTCCGAGGCCGCGTGGCAGAAGGTGCAGCGCCTGATTGCATCCGGGATCGACGCCGGTGCCCGGCTCGTCACCGGCGGTCCCGGCAAGCCGGAGGGCCTCGCCGACGGCTACTACTGCAAGCCGACGATCTTCCGTGACGTGCGCAACGACATGGAAATCGCGCGTGAGGAGATCTTCGGCCCGGTGCTGTGCATTCTCGGCTACGACAGCGAGGAGGACGCCATCGCGATCGCGAACGACACCGAGTACGGCCTCGGGGGCTACGTGCAGAGCACGAACCTCGACCACGCGCGCGCCGTCGCGGCGCGGATCCGCGCAGGTTACATCAGCCTCAACAACGCCGGACTCGACATCAACGTACCGTTCGGCGGCTACAAGCACTCTGGCAATGGTCGCGAGTTCGGCGAACACGCGTTCGGCGAGTTCCTCGAGCTGAAATCAGTGCTGGGTTATGCGCCCGCGGGCTGACGTGGCGGCGCGGCAGGGCATCGGGCGGCACGCGCCGGCGACGTGCCGGGCAATTGTGCTTTGGCGTTGCGCGGGCGATCATGCGGCCTGATTTCGGGATCCCGACCGTAGCGTCCGCGAGAAGCGTCAGTGCTCGTTGAAACCGTTTTGCCGTTGGGCAAGGCCGATTCCGGCCTCAAGGCCGCCGACGGCGCCATCGACATCCGCGCCGTCGCGGCGGATGCCGCGCTGGTCGAGCGACTCGGCTTCGACGGCCTCGCCGTGCGTGACAACAAGGACGATCCCTATGTCGTCTCGACGCTCGCACTTGCCGCGACCACGCGCGTGACGGTGGCGACTTCGGTCGCGATCGCGTTCCCGCGCAGCCCGACCGTGACGGCGATGACCGCCTGGAGTCTTGCGCGCCTGTCCGCTGGCCGTTTCGTGCTCGGTCTCGGCAGCCAGGTCAAAGGCCACATCGAACGGCGCTTCGGCATGCAGTGGCATGCGCCGGGGCCCTGGATGCGTGATTACGTGCTCGCGATACGTGCGTTGTGGGACGCCTGGCAGCACGAGCGGCCGGTGTCCCACCATAGCGCGCACTACGACATCACGCTGAACGTGCCGGTGTTCACGCCGGCGCCGCTGGACTGCCCGCTGCCGCCCATCCACCTCGCCGCCGTCAATCCTTACATGTGCCAGGTCGCCGGCGAAGTCGCCGACACGCTGCGCGCGCACCCCGTGTGCACCGCGAGCTATATCGAGCACGTGATGCGGCCGGCCGTGCGGCGCGGTGCGTCGAAGGCCGGGCGCGATCCGGCCGCCATCGGGCTGGGCGTCGCGCCGCTGATTGCGACGGGCCCGGACGAGGCGACGCTCGCGGCGAAAATTCACGATATCCGGGGGCGCATCGCTTTCTACGGGTCGACGCCGGCGTATGCCGCGTGCTTCACCCATCATGGTCTCGAGGCGCTCGCGAAGGAATTGAACCGGCTGTCGCGCGCACAGCGCTGGCAGGACATGGCGGCGCTGATCGATGACGACGTCCTCGCGCGCTATGCCGTCGTCGGTCTCCATCGGGATCTGGTCCCGGCGCTGCGGGCGCGTTACGGGGCCGTCGCCTCGCTGATCGAGTTCAGCATCCCGGTACGTGACGAGCACGACGTCGCGAGCCTGGCCGGGATGGTGCGCGCGCTGCGTGCCCCGTGATGTATGCGCTTGCAGCCCCCGGCACGGGCAGCCGGTCGATGTCGCGGCTTTCTGATGTGCTGGTCGCCTGTGCGGGCGCTGGCTAGAGTGACGGATTCGAACCACCTCGAAACGAGGATCCAGGAGTAGACGATGGACAACAGCAGACGGTCATTCTTCAAGCGCGGCGTCCAGGCCGTGGCCGCCGTGTCGGTGGCGCAACTGATCGCGAACCGCGTCGCATACGCCGCCGACGTGCCGCACGTCGACCCGGCCAGCCCGCAGGCGAGCGGGCTCGGATATGTCGAGGACGCCGCGACGGTCGACAAGGCGAAGTTCACGCGTTTCCAGGACGGACAGCACTGCGCGACCTGCGCGCTGTACCAGGGCGCCGACGCGGAATGGGGCCCGTGCGGCATCTTCCCCGGTCAGGCAGTGGCTGCGAAAGGCTGGTGCAGCGCGTTCGCGCCGAAAGCCTGAACCCGGGCTCCCGGGTGTCGCCCGGGCTGTAGCCGGGCCACGCAAGCCGAATGGCGGGCTGTCGGTACTCCTCCCGGCAGCCTGCTCGCCGCTCGCGCTGCCGACGTGGACCGTGTGCCGGGTGCGCCACCCGCTGACGACTCCCGGCCCATTCTTCTGTCCGCATGTCACCCGTTCTCAGTACCATCCTGCTGCTGTGCTTCAGCAACGTCTTCATGACGTTCGCGTGGTACGGGCATCTGAAGAACCTGGCATCGAAACCGTGGCTGTTCGCCGCGCTCGTGAGCTGGGGAATCGCCCTGTTCGAATACCTCCTGCAGGTGCCCGCCAACCGCATCGGCCACACGGTCATGTCGGTCGGTCAGTTGAAGATCCTGCAGGAGATCATCACGCTCGCCGTGTTCGTCCCGTTTTCGGTGTTCTATCTGAAGGAGCGCCCGACGCTCGACTATCTATGGGCCGGGTTGTGTCTGCTCGGCGCGGTTTATTTCATGTTTCGTGGCCGTTACGCCGCGCTGTGACGCGGGTCCGACGGCGGAACCCGGCGGGACGCCGGCGTTCGAAGCACGCGAGGTGGAATGGGCGGCAGCCCGGGCGACGGTGGTAGCGGGGCAAATGCCCCACAGCCCCGTCGTCACGGGCAGGCAAGAATGGGTACGCTACGGTATGCCGCAAGGCGACACTGCCCATCATGATGAAGGAGAGCCCGAGATGAATGCCGACAAGCGTGCTGCCGCCGTACCGACCGTCCAGGTCGACAACGATGCCGTGAAGGTCACCGAGTGGCGCTTCGCGCCGGACGCCGAAACCGGCTGGCATCGGCATGAGCACGACTACGTCGTCGTGCCGATCACGGACGGACGGCTGCGGCTGGAGACACCGAACGGCGACATCGACGCCGAACTCCGGATCGGCCAGGCGTATGCCCGATCGGTCGGCGTCGAGCACAACGTGATCAACGCGAGCGGACGCGAACTCGTGTTCGTCGAGATCGAAATCAAGCGCTGAGGACGCCGCCGATGCACACGCACCGGCTGCCGGAGTGGCAGCACACCCACACGTTCGGGCAGCACGAACGTCGTCCCGGTGAACGGCGGACGCTCGCCGTCATCGTGCTGAACGTGTTGACGATGGTGGGAGAAATCGTCGCCGGCCTCGCGTTCGGTTCGATGGCCTTGCTGGCCGACGGCCTGCACATGGGATCGCACACGGCGGCGCTGTCGCTGTCCTTCGCCGCCTATGTGTTCGCGCGACGGTTTGCCGGCCATCCGCGCTTCAGTTTCGGCACCGGCAAACTCAACGCGCTCGCCGGCTTCGTCGGTGCGCTGCTGCTCGGCCTCTTCGCGCTCGCGATGTTCGGCGGCAGCCTCGAGCGCATGCGCTCGCCGGTCGCGATCGATTTCGACTCGGCCCTGCTCGTCGCTGTGATCGGCCTCGCCGTCAATTCGCTGTCGACAGTGATCCTGGGCGGTGGCTTCGCCGGGCACGATCACGATCACGGTCACCGACACGACCACGCGACTGATGCGCTGCATGCACACAGTGAGGATCACGCGCTGCGCTCGGCCTATCTGCATGTGCTGGCGGATGCGTTGACCTCCGTGCTCGCGATCGCGGCCTTGCTCGCCGGCAAATTCGCGGGACTCGTCTGGCTCGATCCGCTGATGGGCGTGGTCGGTGCCGTGCTGATCGTGCGCTGGGCCTGGAGCCTTGGACGATCGACCGGTGCGGTGCTGCTCGATCAGCAGGCCGATGCCGCGATCGTCACGCGCGTGAAGCAGGCCATCGAAGGCATCGGCGACAGTCTCGTGTCCGATCTGCACGTATGGTCCATCGGGCCCGGCATCCATGCCGCGATCGTTTCACTGGTCACGCATGTGCCGCAGCCGCTCGCCCGCTACAAGGATGCGATCCCGAGCGATCTGGGTGTCGTTCACCTGACGGTCGAAGTCGACGTCTGCCCGGGCGAAGAGCCTGCACCGCGACGGCACGCACATGGCTGACTGGTGGCATCTGCGCGTCCTGCTGTTCGCCGCGGGCGGCGCCGGCATGGTCGTGCAGGCGGCCGACCCCGCGCCGGCGACTCTCTATCGACCCGCGTACCACACCTGCGCGGCCTATTTCTTTCTGGCCGCGCGTGGTCACGAAGCAAAACGTTACGACGCGCTGTACAGCGCCGGCGAATTCGCGTTGAACCAGTCCATTCTCGAACACGGGCGCGAAGAAGCCGAGCATCGCATGGGCAGCGAGTCGGGAGTGATGATGACCGAAATCGAGCGTGACTGGCGGCTCATCGAACGTCTCGATCGCAAGTACGGTGGCGCCTGCGAGGCGTTGCTGAGGGACGCGCACTTCGAGGCGCCCTGATCCCGCGACGTCCGGTGTCGCGATGTCGCAGGCACATACTCCCGACATTCATCGTCTCGTCACACGCCGCTGCGATCGTGCTGCACGTGCCTGACGCGGTCTTCGATCGCGTGACGGTCGGAGATGCGTCGGTCGTCACGTCCCCGCCACGGCGTGTCTGTGTTCGATATGCGACGCGGCGGTATGCACACATGCTGCGCGAGCTTTGCAAGCGACGGTCGATCTGTGGCACGAATACCGAACCGCGCTGTGGCGAACAAACGTCTTTGCGATCGTGATCGGGTGGGCTAAGGTCGAACCTCATCGGCTGTCGGAAGAGAGGACATACGCGCTGCATTCGGACATGACGAAGACGTCAGTCGCCGACTGGCAATCCCGGGCGTAACACAACGGAGGATCTCCGATGTCGACGTACAGATTGACTGCCGCGAGACGCGCTCCTGTAAGCAAGGACTACAAGGCGTATCACGGACGGAACCTGCGCGAGATCCCGCAGATCTCGCGTCTGAGCAGGGAGCTCATCGAAGAAATCGAAGTCGTGTCGCAGGTGTTCCCGGTCAAGGTGAACAACTACGTGCTCGACCACCTCATCCACTGGGACGAGGCACCAGACGATCCGATGTTTCGCGTCGTCTTCCCGCGCCGCGAGATGCTGAGCTGCGACGACTACGACACGGTGGCCGCGGCGCTCGCGCAGGGCACGGACGCGGTGCAGATGCGGCAGATCGTCGACGCTATCCGCGCCCGCCTGCATCCCGGGTCCGGCGGTCGCCGTGACTTCGACGTACCGTCACTCGACGAGCCGCCATTGCCGGGCATGCAGCACAAGTACCGCGAGACGGTGCTGTTCTTCCCGAGCCAGGGCCAGACCTGCCACGCGTATTGCAGTTTCTGCTTCCGCTGGACGCAATTCGTCGGGCCGGGCACGAGCCGCTTCGCGGCACGCGAGACGGGCCAGCTCATCGCCTGGTTGCGTGCGCATCCGGAAGTCAGCGACGTGCTGTACACCGGCGGGGATCCACTGGTGATGTCGGCGCGCACGCTCGCGAGCTACCTGCTGCCGGTCGTCGGTGCCGGGCTGCCGCATGTTCAACGCATCCGGATCGGCACCAAGGCACTCGGCTTCTGGCCGTATCGCTTCGTATCCGACCCGGACGCGCCGGAACTGCTCGCGCTGTTCCGGCGCATCGTCCGCGGCGGCCATCATCTCGCGCTGATGGCGCACTTCAATCATCCGCGCGAACTCGAGACCGACGTCGTGCAGGAAGCGCTGGCGCACCTGCGCGAGACGGGTGTCGAAGTTCGCACGCAGGCGCCGTTGCTGCGCGGGATCAACGACGACGCGTCGACCTGGGCCGAACTGTGGCGCGCGCAGGTCAACCACGGCTGCGTGCCGTACTACATGTTTCTTGCCCGCGATATCGGCGCGCAACCGTGTTTCGCGGTTCCGCTGGTCGAAGCCGCGACGATCTATCGCGATGCCTTCCGTCAGGTCAGCGGCCTGTCGCGCACGGTGCGCGGGCCGAGCATGTCGGCGGCACCGGGCAAGGTCGAAATCGTCGGCGTGCCGACGATTCACGGCGAGCAGGTCATTGCGCTGCGCTTCCTGCAGGCACGTACGCCGGAATGGGTGATGCAGCCGTTCTTCGCCCGCTACGACGCCGACGCCACGTGGCTCGACGATCTGCAGCCCGCTTTCGGGGCCAGGCGTTTCTTCTTCGAACACACCGAGCCGCTGGTCAGGCGTGCGGTGTAGTGGGGCGGTAGAGTCGGGCGACTCTGCAGGCTGGCGTAGAGCGAAGTCGCTACAGAGGATATCGGGTAGGCAGCAACGACGCGTGCCCGCCACAGCGGGCACGCGTCGGCGGCGACGGCTCTACGCCGCCGCCATCTGTCGGAGCATGTACTGCAGCACGCCGCCGTGCTGGTAATAGCTCCACTCCATCGGCGTGTTGATGCGCACGCGGGCCTTGAAGCAGACGACTGTACCGTCGGCCTTGCGGGCATTGACCGTCACTTCGCTCGCGCCTTCGGTGAGACCCTCGAAGTCGAAGACTTCGGTCCCGTCGAGCCCGAGGCTCGCCGCATTCTGACCGTCGACAAAGTTCAGCGGAAGCACGCCCATGCCGACGAGGTTCGCGCGGTGGATGCGCTCGAAGCTCTCGGAGATGACGGCCTTCACGCCGAGCAGGAAAGTCCCCTTCGCCGCCCAGTCGCGCGACGAGCCCGTGCCGTACTCCTTGCCGGCGAGGACGACGAGCGGCACCTGCTTCGTGGCGTATTTCATCGCGACGTCGTAGATCGGCTCGACCGCACCGTCGGTGCCGTCGCCGAGGTAGCGGCTCACGCCGCCTTCGACGCCCGGCGTCATCGCGTTCCTGATGCGCGTGTTGGCGAAGGTGCCGCGCATCATCACCTCATGGTTGCCGCGGCGTGAGCCGAAGCTGTTGAAGTCGGCGCGCTGCACGCCGTGCGCCATCAGGTATTGGCCGGCCGGGCCGTCCTTCTTGATGTCGCCGGCAGGGCTGATGTGATCGGTCGTGATCGAATCGCCGAGCACCGCGAGGCAGCGGGCTCCCTTGATCGGCTGGATGCCCGGCGGCGTCATCGTCATGCCCTGGAAGTACGGCGGGTTCTGCACGTAGGTGCTGTTGTCGTCCCAGCCGTAGGTTTCGGACTTCGTGACCTGGATGCCCTGCCAGCGCGCGTCGCCCTTCAGCACGTCGGCATAGCTCTTCTTGTAGAGTTCGGCGGTGACGGCCTGGGCCACGGCCGCCTGGATTTCGGCGTTCGACGGCCAGATGTCCTTGAGAAAGACGTCCTTGCCGTCCTTGCTCCTGCCGATTGGTTCCTTCGTCAGATCGATGTCGGTCGAGCCGGCGAGCGCATAGGCGACGACGAGCGGCGGGCTCGCAAGATAGTTCATGCGCACGTCCTGGTGCACGCGGCCTTCGAAGTTCCGGTTGCCGGACAACACGGCGGATACCGACAGCGTGTTGTCGACGATGGCCTTGCCGATCGGCTCGTTCAGCGGGCCGCTGTTGCCGATGCAGGTCGTGCAGCCGTAGGCGACGACATGGAAGCCGAGGTACTCGAGATCGTCGATGAGCCCTGCCTTCGCGAGATAGTCGGTGACGACCTTCGAGCCCGGGGCGAGTGAGGTCTTGACCCATGGCTGCGTCGTCAGACCCAGCGCACGCGCCTTGCGGGCGAGGAGACCGGCGCCGATCAGCACGCTCGGGTTCGAGGTGTTCGTGCACGAGGTGATCGCGGCGATGACGACCGCACCGTCCTTCAATGTGAACGTCTGCCCGCGATCGGTCACCTGCGCGGGACCCTTGCTCGGCCGCGCCTTCTGCTCGGCCTCGAAGGCTTTGCGGAAATTCGCCTTGACGTCGGACAGCAGCACACGGTCCTGCGGGCGCTTCGGTCCGGCGAGCGACGGCTGGATGCTGCCGAGATCGAGATGCAGCACGTCGGTGTATTCCGCTTCCGGTGCGTCCGGCGTCCACCACATGCCCTGGGCCTGGGCGTATGCCTTGACGATCGCGATCTGTTCATCGCTGCGGCCGGTGAGGCGCAGGTAGTTCAGCGTCTCTTCGTCGATCGGGAAGATGCCGCAGGTCGCGCCGTACTCGGGGCCCATGTTCGCAATCGTGTTGCGATCGGAGGCAGCGAGGTTGGCGAGGCCGGGGCCGAAGAACTCGACGAATTTTTCGACGACCCCGCGCTTGCGCAGCATCTCGGTGACGGTCAGCACGAGATCGGTCGCGGTCGCGCCTTCGGCGAGTCTGCCGGTGACGCGCACGCCGATCACTTCCGGCATCAGCATCGACGAAGGCTGGCCGAGCATCGCGGCCTCGGCTTCGATGCCGCCAACACCCCAGCCGAGCACGCCGATACCATTGACCATCGTCGTGTGCGAATCGGTGCCGAAGCAGGAGTCGGGATAGAGCAGGCCGTCCTTCTCGAACACGACGCGCGCGAGGTATTCGATGTTGACCTGATGCACGATGCCGGTGTCGGGCGGCACGGCCTTGAAGTTCTGCAGCGCTTCCTGACCCCAGCGCAGAAAGGTGTAGCGCTCGGCGTTGCGCTCGAATTCGACCTTCGCGTTGAGATCGAGCGCCTGCTTCGAACCGTAATGGTCGATCATCACGGAGTGGTCGATGACGAGTTCGACCGGGCACAGCGGATTCACTTTGGCAGCGTTGCCGCCGAGCTTCGTGATCGCATCACGCATCGCGGCAAGGTCGACGACGCACGGCACGCCGGTGAAGTCCTGGAGGATCACGCGCGCCGGGGTGAAGTTGATGTCCTTGGCCGGCAGCTTCTTGAGGTCGGCACCGGCGAGCGCTTCGATATCGGCCCTGGTCGTGTTCAGGCCGTCTTCATGGCGCAGCAGGTTCTCGAGCAGGATCTTGTAGGAGTACGGCAGGCGGGCAATTTTGAATGCGCCGTCGAGCGCCTTGAGGCTGAAATACTGGTAGTCCCTGGTGCCCACCTTGAGCGTGGTGCGCGCATTGAAGCTGTTCGTCATGTGATTCTCCGGACGG
>JADZCB010000198.1 GCA_020851775.1 Gammaproteobacteria bacterium | reverse complement strand
CCGACACGGCAGAGGCGATCGTCTCGCGCCAGTTCGTCGAAGTGATCGTCGCGCCGGGCATCAGTGACGACGCGCTCGCGGTGTGCCGGCGCAAGAAGGATGTCCGCGTGCTGGTCGTCGGCCCACCGGCACCGGAACTGCCGATGCTCGATTACAAACGGGTGACCGGCGGCCTCCTCGTCCAGGACCGCGACGCCATTGCCTGTGCCATCAGCGCGGCAGATCTGAAAGTGGTGAGCGCTCGCCAACCGAGCGCCGACGAACTGCGCGATCTGATGTTCGCGTGGAAGGTCGTCAAGTGCGTGAAGTCCAACGCCATCGTCTATGCCTGCGACCGCCGCACGATCGGTGTCGGCGCCGGCCAGATGAGCCGCGTGTACTCCGCGCGTATCGCCGGCATCAAGGCCGCCGACGAGGGACTGGAAGTGAAAGGGTCGGTGATGGCCTCCGACGCGTTCTTCCCGTTCCGCGACGGCATAGACTCCGCCGCCGCCGTCGGCATCACCGCCGTCATCCAGCCCGGCGGCTCCGTCCGCGACGCCGAAGTGATCGACGCCGCCAACGCCGCCGGCATGGCGATGGTGTTCACGGGCATGCGGCATTTCCGGCATTGAAGCGGGTGTCGGGTCGAGCGTGCAGTGCCACCGAGAACACAGAGAACCCCGAGGGGAAGAGAGAGATTTTCGGGTGAGATAGGCATGTGACCTGGTTTTTCCTGACAAGGACGTTGGGCATGAACCTTGAACGGGACACGTTGACCGAAAAGGTCATCGGGCTGGCAAGTGAAGTACATCGCGAACTCGGTCCCGGGCTCGCTGAGCAGAGATACGAAGCCGCGCTGGAGTTCGAACTGAGGCGCGCGGGGATGCACTGCGCGCGGCAGGTTGTGGTGGATGTCAGTTACAAAGGCAGGGCGATGGGAGTGGGACCCCGCTGAGACCTGCTGGTCGATAATGCACTGCCACTCGAACTCAAAGCCGTCGACCGCCTGTCGGAACTGCACAGAGCTCAATTGCTCAGCTACCTGCGTTTGTTGAAACTCGAGCGCGGTTTGCTCATCAATTTCAATGCCATGCCGCTTACCTCGGGTGTTCGGCGAATTTCTCTTTGATTTTCTCTGTGTTCTCGGTGTTCTCTGTGGCAAGACAAGCGTTGGCGAAAACAGAAGTGTCCCAATGAAAATCCTGATCATCGGCGGTGGTGGCCGCGAGCACGCCCTCGCCTGGAAGTGTACGCAGTCCCCGCGCGTGAAGCGCGTGTTCGTCGCGCCGGGCAATGCCGGCACGGCACGCGAGCCGAAAGTGAAGAATGTCGCCATCGACGCGGAAGACATCCCCGCGCTCGTTGCCTTCGCGCGCCGGCAGCAGATCGAATTGACCATCGTCGGGCCCGAGGCGCCGCTCGTTGCCGGCGTCGTCGATGCATTCGAACGTGCGGGCCTGAAGTGCTTCGGGCCGCGCGCCAATGCCGCAATCCTCGAAGCCTCCAAGGCCTTCACCAAGGATTTCTTCAAGCGTCACGGCATTGCGACTGCGGCCTACGAAACCTTCACCGAATTCGACGCCGCCGAGGCATACATCAGAAGCCGTCCGCTGCCGCTGGTCGTCAAGGCCTCGGGGCTCGCCGCCGGCAAGGGCGTCATTATCGCGCGGACGCCGGACGAAGCGATCGCCGCGGCGCGCGACATGCTGGCCGGCAACGTCTTCGGTGCGGCGGGCAGCGAAATCGTCGTCGAAGAATTTCTAGAAGGAGAAGAAGCGAGCTTCATCGTGATGACCGACGGCAGAACGATCCTGCCGTTCGCGTCTGCGCAGGATCACAAGGCCGTCTTCGATGGCGACCAGGGCCCGAACACCGGCGGCATGGGCGCCTATTCGCCGGCACCGATCGTCGACGCCGCGCTGCATGCGCGCGTGATCCGCGAAGTGATCGAACCGACGCTCAACGGCATGGCGGCCGAAGGCCGGCCTTATGTCGGCTTCCTCTATGCCGGCCTCATGATCGCGAAGGACGGCACGCCGAAGACGCTCGAATACAACTGCCGTTTCGGCGATCCCGAGACCCAGCCCATCCTGATGCGCCTGCGCTCGGATCTGCCCGAGGCCTGCCTTGCGGTGCTGAACGGCGAGGCGCATCGCGTGAAACTCGATTTCGACCCGCGCGCCACCGTGGGCGTGGTGCTGACCGCGGGCGGTTATCCCGGCGACTATGAAAAAGGCAAGGTCATCGCCGGGCTCGAGGCCGACCTGCCGGACACCCGCGTCTTCCATGCCGGTACCGCGAACAAGAACGGTGTGGTGGTGACGAGCGGCGGGCGTGTGTTGTGCGTGGTCGGTGCCGGCAGAACCGTGCGCGATGCACAGGCGCGGGCCTATGCCCGGGTCGACGGCATCCACTGGGATGGCATGCACTGCCGCCGCGACATCGGCTATCGCGCGGTTGCACGTGAAGAAAGCACCGGTACCTCTTCGTAGCCGGAAGAAGCGCCGCGAAGCGGCGCGCAATCCGGAGATCACTTCAGCTTTTCACAACGACGCCGCGGCTCGCACCGTGCACCGAGCGTCACGCCCCGTCCAATGGGCTTCTGACCCCACGCCCGCCGCGGTTCAGCACGTGCGTGTAGATCATCGTCGTCGTCACGTCCTTGTGGCCTAGCAGTTCCTGGATCGTCCGGATGTCGTAACCGCCTTCGAGCAGATGCGTCGCAAAACTGTGCCGAAGGGTATGGCAGGATGCGGGCACCAGGATGCCTGCGCGGTGCACCGCGCGCTTCATCGCACGCTGCATCGATTTCTCATGCACGTGATGGCGACGGATGACCCCATCCGCCGGATCGCGGGACAGAGCCCCGGCGGGGAATACGAACTGCCACGCCCATTCCCTCGCCGCATTCGGATACTTGCGTGCGAGCGCATACGGCAGCGACACAGCGCCTGTGCCACGCTCGAGATCTCCATCGTGCACGGCTTTCACGCGCGCGAGATGTGCCTGAAGTGCCGGAACGACGGAGAGCGGCAACATCGTCACGCGGTCCTTTGCGCCCTTGCCATCGCGTACCAGCACCTGGCTGCGAATGAAATCGACGTCCTTCACCCGCAGGCGCAAGGCTTCCATCAGGCGCAAGCCGCTGCCGTAGAGCAGGTTCGCAATGAGCAGATAGCTGCCATCGAGGTGCGCGAACACCGCCCGCACCTGCGTGTTCGTCAGCACGACGGGCAAGCGCTTCGAAGTCTTTGCCCGCGTGAAACCATCGATCCGCGGCAGCGTAATGCCGAGCACCCGTTGATACAGGAAAAGCAGCGCGCACAGCGCCTGGTTCTGGGTGGCGGCCGACACCCGCCGCACGGTCGCCAGCGCGCCGAGATAGCGCACCACCGCTTCCGGCGGCAGTTCACGCGGATGAACGCGATCATTGAAATGAATGAAGTCGCGTATCCAGAAGAGATACGTCTTCTCTGTGCGGAGACTGTAATGGTGCCGGCGCAGCACTTCCCGCACCTGTTGCAACAGGCGCGGCCT
>JADZCB010000197.1 GCA_020851775.1 Gammaproteobacteria bacterium | reverse complement strand
CTTCCGGCATCACCGATTCCGCCGGCAGGCACAGTGACCACAGAACGGTCTGCGCGACATTGGCGGGGTCCTGCAGGGTCTCGACATCGATGTCGGGAAAACGGTCGAGCAGGAACGCCGTGCGCATGCCACCGGCGATCACCGCGGTGACTTTGATGCCATGCGGCCGCAGTTCCGCGTGCAGTGCATGCGAGAGACCGAGCAGCCCCCATTTGCTCGCGTGATAGGCCGTCGCATTCGGCCATGCGCGCCGCGCCGCGGTCGAGGTGATGTTGACGATGTGGCCCTCGCCCTGTGCCTTCATCCGTACGGCGGCGGCGCGCGAGAGCAGGAACGGGCCGCGGAGATTCGTACGCAGAACCGCGTCCCATTGAGCGACAGTCAAATCATCGATCGGTAACGTGACGTCGATCGCTGCGTTGTTGACGAGCACGTCGAGCTTGCCGTGACGATCCCGGATCATCGCCATCACGGCGTCGACCGCGTCCTCGTCACCGACATCGAGAGACACGGCGTCGGCGATGCTGCCCGCCGCGCGCAGACGCGCCGCCTGCGCCTCGGCCTGCGGGCCGTCGACATCGGCGACGACGACCTGGGCGCCGGCCGCGGCCAGCGCTGCGGCGATCGCCGCACCCAGGCCACGCGCGCCGCCGGTGACCAGCGCCACGCGATCACGCAGCAGGAAGATGGCCGGTGCCATCGCGATCAGACGCCCTGGACCGCGCGCGCCGCCAGTTCCCGGCCGGGTCGCGCACGGTTGGCACAGGCAGCGGCATAGGACAGGACGACTCCGCCGGCGACGCGCGCCCACGTGAACTGTTGCGCACGCACGCGCGCTGCGCGCCCGAGTTTCAGGCGCAACGGCGGATCTTCGGCGAGCGCCGCCAGCGAACCGGCGAGCACCGCTGGATCTTCCGGCGGCACCAGCAGACCCGTCACACCATCGCGCACCGTGTGTGCGATGCCGCCGACCGCACTGCCGATCACCGGCGTACCGCAGGCCATCGCTTCGACGGGCGTGATTCCGAACGGCTCGTACCACGGTGTCGTGACGAAGACGTCGGCCGCACTGTACAGCGTGCGCAGGCGATCGCGACCGCGGCGGCCGACGAACTTCACGCAATCATCGACGCCGAGTTCGGCCGCGAGTGCCGTGAGGCGACCAATCTCCGGGGTCGCCATCGGATTCGGATCTTCGGCATTGCCGCCGACGATGTAGAGCGTCGCCGGCACGCCGTGCACGTCACGCAGACAGTGGATGCCGCGAATCACGTTGTCGATGCCCTTGCGCGGCACGAGGCGGCCGAGTTGCAGCACCGTGAACGCGTTCGGGTGCCAGCCGAGCAGGCGGCGCGCCGCGGTCCTGTCCTGCGGATAGAGTTCCTTCGGGTCGAAGCCGCACGGGACGACGTCGATGCGCGACGGATCGGCTGCGTAGTGTTGGAGCATGTCGAGGCGGTCCTGCGGGCATTCCGCGATCACACGGTCGGCCTCGCGCATCAATTCACGCTCGATGTCGATCCGCTGTGACGGAAAATGGTCGGCGCTGCCTTGCGCGAGGCGACGCACGGCGCCGAGCGCATGGAACGTGATGACGTGCGGCGCGCTGCAGCGCGCGGCGACGCGCCGCGCGGCGAATCCCGACATGAAGAAATTCGAATGCAGCACATCGTAGTGCCGGCGGTCGCGTGCGGCGAAGGCGAGCAGCGCATCGGCGAACTCGTCCATGTAGGGCAGCATTGCTTCCTTCGCGATGAAGCGCGCCGGGCCCGCATCGAGGTGGATGACACGCACGTTCGGCGCCCAGTTCACCACCACGCGTTGCAGCGGATTGTCACGCCGCGTGAAGACGTCGACCGTGCGCCCGAGACGCCCGATCTGGCGCGCCAGGTTCGCGACGTAGACGTTCTGACCGCCACTGTCGACGCCGCCGAGCAGGGCGAGTGGCGAAGCGTGGTCGCTGATCAACGCAATCCGCTGCGTGGCATGAGGCACTCGAGCATCCTTTCCGACGGCCGTGGCGCCGTCACTGTCATTCATTCCGTGACATGTCCCGATCGCCGTCGAAGAACAGATCGCCTGCCTGCCTGCGCGCTGCCGCGCGTGCCGTGAGCACGCCGCGCCGCGCCTGAATCGCACAACGCGGTGTCCGCTCGTCCGTGCCTGATCCGTGGCTCCACGGCAGGCCTCCTTGCCCATCGCCGCAGGCACGATGCAGAAGCCGTACCAGCGTGGAACGCGAGCGCCGACCGGCGGCGTGCGCCGCACCCGAGGAGGTCGATGGAACGCTTTGTAGTTTTTGCCGTTGCCTGACGTAATCTTTGCCGGCGCCCGACATACGCGGTATACGGGCGGGGATGTCCTCGGGGCGGCGCCTGCTGCCCGGGCATGGAATGCCGCTTGCTACGTCGGCCCTTTGTCATTCCGGCGACGAGGACGACGATGAACGCGGCATGCCCCCGACTGCCGGGCTTCGTGCAAATCGAACCGGTGGGTCAATGCAGCCTCGCCTGTCGCATGTGTCCCGTCACGCTGCGGGTCGACGGGCGCGCAGGGCGTGTCGCGACGATGCCGGTCGCGCGCTACCGGCGCCTGCTCGCCCAGTTTCCTGCCATCACCGAGCTTCACCTGCAGGGGATCGGCGAACCGCTGATGCATCCACGCTTCTTCGATCTCGTCCGGCTCGCGAGCGATCGCGGCATCGAGGTGTCGACGAATTCGAATCTCACGTTGATGAGTGCGCGGCGCGCCGCGGAGTGCGTCGACAGCGGACTCGCGCGGCTGCATGTCTCGATCGATGCGGCGACGCCCGCCTGCTACGAATGGATCCGCGTCGGCGCCCGCTTCGGTCGTCTGATGCGCGGGCTCGAACGCCTGCTCGAGTGCATCGCGCGCACGGGGCGGGGGCCGCGCGTCGAGTTCGTCGCCGTGATGATGCGCGCAAATCTGCATGAGTTCGCGCCACTCTCGTCGCACTCGCCGCGCGCCTCGGCGTACCGGCCGTTTCGGTGCAGCGGCTGGCGCACGACTTCGACGAGGACACCTTGCCGCCGCGCTATGCGCCGATGCGGACGTTCGTCGATGCCCAGGCGCCTG
>JADZCB010000196.1 GCA_020851775.1 Gammaproteobacteria bacterium | reverse complement strand
GCATCATCGGCGGCTTCAGCAGATACGAGACCGGCCGAATTTCGCCACGACACAGCCGCATCAACAGGTCGAACGCCTCCCGCGCTCGTTCGCGCTGGTCGATGTGCGGGTATGTGTCGTAGCCAACGAGGATGTCGGCGAGCTCAACCATGCGCGGACTGATGTTGGCGTGCAGATCCAGCGTCGCCACAATCGGGATGCTGTCGCCAACGGCCTCGCGCGCGCGTTCGAGGAGCCAGCCGTCCGCGTCTTCATTCGCGCGCGTCACCATCGCGCCGTGCAGCGCGAGCACGATTCCGTGCGGTCGCGAGCAGGCAATCGCCTCGACAATACTGTCGACAAGCTCGGACAGCACCTCGTCATCGACCATACCGGAAGGGGTTGCCCAGACCGCCAGCGCCGGCAGCAGGATGACGCCGTTGGCGTCCGCGCCGTCGATGAACCCGGCAAACGAAGTCGCTGTGTCGCGCAGGGCCGCCGGGATCTCATTACCGCGTCGTAGACCGGCTCGCTCGAACGCGGCCCGGTCAGTAGGCACAACGGAGAAGGTGTTCGTCTCGTGCGACAGCTCGGCCGCCACGATGGTCAATGCGTCGGGCATGTGGCCCCCGCCGCGCCACGGCGGGCATGAACGCCGATGATCTCGCGCGCCTCATCGGGCGTCGCCAGCGGGCGGCCCACTTCGGATGCCAGTCGGGCCAGACGCTCGACGAGCTGCGCGTTGCTGATTGCGAGCTGCCGATAGCCGTAATAGATGTTGTCCTCCAGACCGGTTCGAGCGTGCCCGCCCATCGCCAACGCCATAACGTTCATCGGCAGCTGATGCTTGCCGATAGCGCAGACCGACCAGTTCGAGCCGGGCGGTAGTGAATCAACAAGATGCGACAACTCTCGCGCCGTCGCCGGCGCACCACCGCGCAGGCCGAGGACGAACTGGAACCAGTAAGGCGGTTGGAGCAAGCCGTCGTCGATGAGCTGTCGCGCGTTTTCGACCATGCCGCTGTCGAAGATTTCGATTTCGGGCGTAACGAGGTGCTCGTTCATTTCGCGGGCCAGGTTGGTCAGGAATGACGGCGAGTTAATGAAGACGCCGTCGCCGAAGTTTGTCGAGCCGCAATCGAAGCTGGCGACCTCCGGTGCGTTGCGCACCGGTGCAGTGCGCTGCTCGTCGGTGACGATCCCGGCGCCGCCACCCGTCGACCAGTTCATGATCACGTCGGATCCGGCTGCGCGAACGAGGTCGGTGACCTTCTGGTAGCGCCAGGCATCGCATGACACCAGCCCGTTCTCGTCGCGAACATGGATATGCACGATTGCCGCGCCTGCGCGCCAGCAATCGACGGCCTGGGCGGCAATCTCTTCTTCGGTGATCGGCACGTACGGTGTCTGCGCGCGCGACGTTTTCGAACCGGTCGTCGCCGCTGAGATGATCAGCTTCTCCAACGATCGTCCCTTCAGAACAACGGCTGTGAAAATCAGAGTCGGGGGGCTGTGCAGATCATAAGCGCAGACGCGCAGGAACGAAAGCCCTGGCCGCATTTCCGACGCCGCGCGGGATCGGAGATTGACTCGATACCAACACTTGCACATATCTGCATATGATGATATAGTCTATACAGGTTGATGAAGTACAAGGAGGTACAGCACATGAACCGTTTCAAGAAGCTGATTCGCTCGATCACGTCCGACGTTTCGGATAGCGATTTCGAGAACTACTACGGCATGCTGGTCCGCAATCAGGTCGAGGGTGGCCCGTCGGCTTCCGAGGCTCGTCGCGACTACAACGCCGTTCGCGAGGCGATGGTTCGCACCGGGATGTTCTAAGGCGCGAACGCGCGCGCAGCAGCCGGAAGAGCTGCAAACGCAGCACGGGTTTGACAGGTCGAAACGGCGATTGCTATACTCGCCGCGGCCTTCCGGCGAAGCGTGGCGCATTCGTCTAGCGGCCTAGGACACCGCCCTCTCAAGGCGGAGATCACGGGTTCGAATCCCGTATGCGCTACAGTTGCGCGGCTCGTTTCTGAGCCGCGCATTTGTTTTGTGCGGCGTCTGCCGTGACGTTCTGGAGCTGCCTGTGAACCACTCCAACCTCGCGCATCAACTCGCTACCGGCGACCTGCCCCTCGACGCCCTCCCTGCTCTCGATGGCGGCGATTACTGCAGCGCCCACGCTATCGGCGACGAGCACCTCCTGCTTGTCGGCCGAACGACCGAAGCGAGCAATGCGCTGAGCCGCGCGGCGGCCATGTTGCCGGGATTGGAATCGCGAGTGACGCTCGCGATCCCCTCGTCTGAAGCATCCGGACTTCTGCCGGACGGTCGTCACTTCCTCGTCACGCGGCGCCTGACTGGCGTGCCGCTCTCGCGCGACCTGTTCAAGACACTATCTCCTCAGCAGCAGACTGCAGCAGCCGAGGCGCTGGCAACCTTCCTGTTTGAGATGCACGCGACGCCAGTCGCGCTGGCAGACGCGGCCGGCATACCCGTTGCCTGGTATCCATTCGCAGCGACCGAGGATGGCATGGCCGACGGGCCGTCTGCCCCGCATTACGCCAACGACCTGGCGAGGATCGCGCAGCATGAACTCATCCCGCAGGCTGCGATCGACAGGCTTTCCGCGTTGGTCGACGAGCAGCTGGCGCGCGAGCGGAAACGACAGGCTGAACCGGTCCTCCTGCATGGCGAAGTGTCGGCCGATCATGTCTTCGTCGACCCGGAAACACTGGCTGTCACAGGCGTCATCGACTTCCAGGGACTCGTGCTGGGCGATCCCGTGCGTGATCTGATGTACATGGCTGACGACTTCAGTCTACCGTTCGCTGAGCAGGTCGCCCGCGCTTACTCGCATCCACGCCTGGCCGATCCGCTGCCGACGCTCAGCTTCTACCGCGTCTGGCACATCGTCGTACGCATGCTCTGGGGCGCGGAACACGGCTACGCGGAACGCGCCGCGATGCTTGCCCGACAGCTCGAGACAGTGATCAAGACTGGTGTGCGTTGACGCGTTGCTGAGCCTCGGCGAACATACGGGCCGACATCGTTGGCAAGCGAGGAGAGGGCAGGATGCAGCACGAAGAGCTGAAGCAACGCGTACTCGACGAGATCGATCGCAACGCCGATCACCTGATCAGCGTCGGCGAGAGGATCTATCGCGACCCCGAGCTGGGTTTCAAGGAATTCAAGACCGCCAACATCGTGGCCGGCGAGTTCCAGCGGCTGGGCCTCGGCTACCACGAGGAGATCGCGATCACCGGCCTGAAGACCGTCGTCGCCGGCGGCTCGGCCGGACCGACCGTCGGCGTCATCGGTGAGCTGGACTCAGTCCTCGTTGCTGACCACGAGTTCGCCAATCCGGAAACCGGCGCGGCGCATTGCTGCGGACACAACGCGCAGATCACGACGATGCTTGGCGTGGCCAACGGGCTCATCAAGTCCGGCGTGCTCAGCGAGCTGGCCGGTAACGTCGCCTTCTTCGCCGTACCGGCCGAGGAGTACGTCGAGATCGATTATCGCGTCCAGCTTCGCCGCGAGGGCAAGACCGAGTTCCTCGGCGGCAAGAGCGAGATGATCCGGCTCGGAGCGTTCGACGACATCGACATGGCGATGATGGTCCACGGTGCCAGCAGCCAGAATATGGAAGCCATCGCCGGAGTCAGCGCCTCGAACAACGGCTTCATCGGCAAGCAGGCGCGCTTCGTCGGCAAGGCCGCCCACGCCGGCGGTGCGCCGCATCGCGGCATCAATGCCCTTTACGCCGCGGAGATCGCGCTGGCCTCGATCAACGCCCAGCGCGAGACGTTCCGTGACGAAGACACCGTCCGCATCCACCCGATCCTGACGCGCGGTGGTGACCTGGTCAACGTCATTCCGAACGACGTCCGCTTCGAGACGATGGTGCGTGGCAAGACGGCTGATGCCATCGAGGACGCCGGGCGCAAGGTCGATCGTGCGCTGCGAGCCGGTGCTGTCGCGCTCGGCGCGCAGGTCGAGATCGCGACGCTGCCGGGCTATATGCCGCTGTTCAACGACCGCCAGATGGCTGATCTGTTCAAGGCGAACTTTTGCAACTTCTACGCCGACGACCAGTGGGAAGAGACCGGCCACAAGACCGGCTCGACCGACATGGGCGACATCGCCCACATCATGCCGGCTCTGCATCCGCACGTCCGCGGCTTCTCCGGCACCGGGCACGGCACCGACTGGGCCATCGAGGACAAGTACCAAGCCTACATTCTGCCGGCCAAGCTGATGGCAATGACCGTCATCGACCTGCTCGCCGGTAGCGCCGAGACGGCCAAGCACATCCTCGAAACCAGCAAGCCGCCAATGACGAAGGATGAGTACCTGACCTTCATGCGCCGCAACGCGCGCGAGGAGACGT
>JADZCB010000195.1 GCA_020851775.1 Gammaproteobacteria bacterium | reverse complement strand
GGGCGCCCGGTGGGCTCCGGCACGTGCAGGCGCAAGGGCTTGTCGCGGTCGATCATTCGCGTGACTCCACGCCCGATCGTGTCGGGCGCACGTGGGTCCGCCCGGCCACGGCCCGCGGTCAAGGCCGCGGGCGTCGTTGACGACCTGCGTCGAGAAAACGGGCGTCGTTGACGACCTGCATTATAGTGACGCGGGCCCGCGACGGCGCCAATCACCCCCACATCCGTCGCGATGATCGTCGGGCACGCCTCGTCCGGCGGCGACGCGGCCTCGTCGGACGGCGACGTCGTCCTGTCAGGCGGCGACGCAGCGCAGGCGCTGCTCGCCCAATCCATCGATGCCGAGGGTCATCACGTCGCCCGGCTTCAGGAACACCGGCGGCTTCTGTCCCATGCCGACACCCGGCGGCGTGCCGGTCGAAATGATGTCGCCCGGCTCGAGCGTCATGAAGCGCGAGATGTACGCAACGAGCGTCGCCACGCCGAAGACCATCGTTCGTGTGCTGCCGCGCTGGTAACGCAGGCCATTCACGTCGAGCCACATGCCGAGCCTCTGCGGGTCGGACACCTCATCGCGCGTCACGAGCCACGGACCGATCGGCGCGAACGTGTCGTGGCCCTTTCCCTTGTCCCACTGCCCCTGGCGTTCGAGCTGGAACTCGCGCTCGGAGACGTCGTTGACGACGCAGTAACCCGCCACGTGGTCGAGCGCCTCGTCCTCCGGGACGTACTTCGTGCGCCGGCCGATGACGACGCCCAGCTCGACCTCCCAGTCCGTCTTCTTCGATCCGCGGGGGATCTCGACGTCGTCGCCCGGCCCGCACACCGCGCTCGACGGCTTCAGAAACAGGATCGGCTCCGTGGGCACTGGCATGTTGCTCTCGGCGGCATGGTCCGAATAGTTCAGCCCGACACAGACGAGCTTGCCAACGTGCGCCACGCACGCACCGATGCGCGCCCCTTGCGGCACTTGCGGCAGCGTCGCCGGATCGATGCCGCGCAGCGCATCGAGCGCCTTCCGGTCGAGCCCGCGAAGATCGATGTCGGCGACATGCGCGGAGAGGTCGCGAATCCCTCCGGCCGCATCGACGATGGCGGGCTTTTCTTTCCCGGCCGCTCCGAAGCGAAGCAGTTTCATGAGCGCTCCCCTCAGGCCGCAAGCACGTGCTCGATCGCCACGCCGCGGCAATCCATCTCGTATTCGAGACCGACGATCGGTGGACGGTTGAAGTGCCAGGTGACACCGGCACGCATCGCACCGCGACGAACGAGTTCGTCGCCCAGAAACGGGTGGATGTCATGCACCGTGTACACCTGCGTTGCCGTCGCCGCACGCCAGTCGAAGCCGAGCGTGCGCATCCTGTTCTCCATCTCGCCGATCACCCAGCGCGCCTTGGTGCGTATGCCTTCGGGCGAGACGTCTCCGCGCGCAATGGCATGATCGCGATAATCGCCCTTGCCCTCGGGCGCCTCGGCGCTTCCGGCAACGACGAAGGACGGCGTCGCGCCCGTGTCGGGCACCGTGTAGCTGAACGCGAAGAACCCAGGCTCCGGGGGCGGGTCGAGCTCTGGACAGACGTTGCTGCGCGCAACCGGATTTGCCTCCCCGATGATCCCCCAGCGCTTCAGTGTGCCGGTGTAGATCTCGTTGAACTCGCGGAATCCCGCTTCGGTGAACGGCGCCGGCGAGCGAAGTTCACAGGCGCAGAACGCCAGGTTCGGGCGACCGATCGATTTCAGGTGCTGTTCGATCCGCTCGAACCCTTCGCGCAGAGGCACGACGCGGGAGAAGCACGCACGCTCGATACGCGACCCTGCTTCCGCAGCCACCCCCGCCGAGTACTGCGAGACGGCCGGAATGTAGCGATAGCCACCTCCGACGAGGATCCGAGTGCTCATTGCATCCACCTCCATGAGAAGAAAAACCGCTGTCGTAGCCAGTGAAGACCGGGGCCTGCGGGTGTGTGCGAGTCCAGGGCGCGTTCACACCACGATCGTCCCCGATCGTGGTGTGGATACGCCCTGGCTCTCGAAGGCGCCGAGATACGCACGGCGCACCGCCGGGTCGGCAAGCAGGGCACTGCTCTCGCCGTGCTGCGTCACGCGGCCGGTGTCCATCACGTAGGCCGTGCCCGAGACTTCCAGCGCGGCGACCACATCCTGTTCGACGACGAGTATCGTCAATCCCTCACGATTCAGCGCGAGTAATGCGTCCACCAGCTGCTCGACAAGCAGGGGCGACAGACCGAGCGACAGTTCGTCGATCATCAGCAGGCGCGGCGCGCTCATCAGTCCGCGGCCGATCGCGCACATCTGCTGCTCCCCGCCCGACATCGTGCCTGCGGCCTGGCGACGCCGCTCCTTCAGCTTCGGAAAGATCGTGTAGACGCGCCCGAGGTCGCGTGCGACACCTGCCGCATCGTTCCTGCGCAGGTACGCACCCATCAGGAGGTTCTCCTCGACGCTCATCGCACCGAAGAGACGCCGCCCCTCCGGAACATGCGCGATGCCCAGCCCGAGCACGCGCGCCGGAGTGGCGTCTCGCAGTTCGGCGCCGCGCCAGAATATGCGGCCGGCGCGCGCCGGCACGAGTCCGGATACGGTGCGCATCAACGTCGACTTGCCAGCGCCATTCGAACCAATCAGAGCGGTGATCCCGCCCTCGCGCACCGACAGGTCGACGCCCCAGAGAACGGTGACCGGTCCGTAGCCCGAATGCAGCCCTTCGATGCGCAGCAACTCGCCACTGCGCTCGGCCGGCATGGCGGCCGCACGTTCGCCGGCCGTGTTCATCGCGTTGTCCCGGATTGCGCCGCCTCGACCGCGCGCTGCGCGTATCTCTTGCCGAGATAGGCCTCGACCACCTGCGGGTCGGCAACGATCTCCGCGGGTGCGCCGTCGGCGATCAGCGCGCCGTTGTGCAGCACCACCACACGGGAGGACACCGACAGCACGACTTTCATCAGATGCTCGATCAAGACGATCGTCACGCCGGACCCGGCGATCTGCCGAATGAGCGCCATCGCCTGCTCCACCTCCGCGGAGTTCAGCCCGGCGTTCACCTCGTCGAGGAACAGCAGCTTCGGGTGCATCGCCAGCGCCTTCGCCAGCTCCAGGCGTTTGCGCATTGCGAGCGTCAGGTTCGCCGCCGGCAGCGCCATCATGTCGGAGAGGCCGGCGAAGGCGAGCTTTTCCTCGGCGACGCGCTGCGCTTCACGCATCGAGCCGCCTGCAGAGAAGAGCGCCGCTGCACGCACGTTGTCGAGCACCGACAACTCCGGGAACGGCTGCACGACCTGGAAGGTGCGCGCCAGGCCGACGCGCGCCGTCCGGTACGGCCGCAGCCGCGTGATGTCGCGCCCCTCGAAGAGCACGCGTCCGGCGCTTGCGCGATGCACGCCGGTGATGACATTCACCAGCGTCGTCTTGCCGGCGCCGTTCGGGCCGATCAGCCCGAGCACCTCACCGGTGCCGATCGACAACGAGACGTCGGCGAGTGCCTGCAGGCCACCGAACCTGCGCGACACCGATTCGAGACGCAGAAGCTCACCCATGGCCCGCACCGCGCACCGAATCCGCGCGCAGCTGCGCAGCCGCACCGGCAGCGGGCACCGATGGCGTGCGTCGCAGGCGCTTGCCGACGGAGACCATCCCGTGGGGCATGAACAGCAACAACACGACGATCAGGAAGCCAAGGACACCGCTGTGCACCTGGAGCCAGTTACGCCAGACGAACTCCTCGATTCCGAGGAACACGAACGCGCCGATCACGGCGCCAATGATGGAGCCCAGGCCACCGAGCAGAACCATGACGATCGGCTTGACCGCGAGGAGGATGTCGTAGACATCGGGCGGCTCGATGTAGTGAACCCAACCAGCATACAGAGTCCCGGCCATTGCAACGAACACGCCGGAAAGCGCGAACGCCAGAGACTTGTACAGCGTCGCATGGACACCGATCATGTCGGCGGCCGACTCGTTCTGCCGGATGCACGCCAGCCCGAATCCGAGGCGTGATCGTTCGACGGCGAGGACAGCGAGCACGCAAACGAGAAGCAGCGCCCACATCGCGAGGAAGAAGAACGACGCCTCGTATGCGACGCTCGCGCCACCGCCGAGTTCGAGCGGAATGTTCAGACCCATGCCGCCGCCGGTGAGCTCGGTCGCAGAATTCGTCAACTCGCGCAGCACTTCGGCCACCGCCAGGCTCGCTATCGCGAAATAGTGCCCGCGCAGGCGCAGCAGAACCCAGCCGAGCAGCATCGCCGCTGCGAAGGACACGGCGCCAGCCGTGGCAATCGCGAGGACGAGCGGCACGCCCCTTGCGAGCAGCACGCCTCCGGTATAGGCCCCCAGGCCGAAGAACGCGGCAGTCGCAAAGGACGGGTAGCCCGCCATGCCGCCGATCACGTTCCACGAGACCGCGAGAATCGCGTACATGCAGGCAATCGTGCCGAGCCGCAGCGTGTACGACTCGCCGAACCACGGAAGTGCCGCCAGCGCGACGAGGGCGACCAGCAACGCAGCCGAGGGAGCCCGCTTCACGTGCCCGGTCATGCGGCGCTCCGCGCCCATCGTGCAGCGGAACGCGGCCTCATTCGAAACCCCGCTTTCCGAGCAGACCCTGCGGCCGGAAGACCAGGAAGCCGATCAGCAGCGCAAACGACAGCGTCACCGCGTGCTCGGGACCGATCGCCATCGCGCCGAAACTTTCGACGAGTCCCAGCACGAGTCCGCCCAGGACGGCACCCGGCACGCTGCCCAACCCGCCGAGCACGCACACCACGAAGGCCTTTCCGAGATAGGGGATCGACGACAGCGGAGAGATCGGGAAGATGAGCGCGAGCAGCACGCCGGCACAGCCGGCCATCGCGGCGCCGAGTCCGAACGCCGCCGCGTAGGTCACCGGCACGTCGACGCCCATCAGCCGCGCCGCGTCGCGATCCAGCCGAACGGCGATGATCGCGCGCCCCATCCGTGTCCGCCGCAGCAGCACGTACAGCGCGCCGGTGAGCACGAGTGCGAAGACCGTGGCGACGAGGCGGTCGACCGGCACGACGACCGAACCCCAGGCGACCGTGCCCAGCGGCGGATCGAGAATCAGCTTGCGGTAGTCGGCCTTGAACGCGAGGATCATCGCGTTGTTCAGGATGAGGTCCATCCCGAAAGTGAGCGTGAGAGTGACGAGCACCGGCGCCGCCATCACCCGGTTGAGCACGCCACGCTGCACGAGATAGCCCATCAGGTAGAACAGCGGCGCGGCGATTGCGATCGTCACCCATGGGCTGACCCCCATCGAGTGATATGCACCCCACGCGAGATACGACCCGAGCACGATGAACGAACCGTGCATCAGGTTTATCACGTTGAGCACGCCCCATACCAGCGAGAAACCGGCCGCGATGCAGGCGTAAAGGCAGCCGAGCACGACGCCGTTGACGAGGATCTGCAGGAACATCGCGTGACCTGGCCTACCAGCTCGTGCCCCCCCGACTCATTTCTGCATGCCGACGCCGAGCTGGAGCTCACCCTGCTTGATCTCGGGCGGATGCACGACCACCGCCTTGCGGCCCTGGATCTGGAACACCGGCGGCTCGAGCGAGTCGATCTGTCCGTTGGGGCCGAAATGCACCGGTCCCCAGAACGTGACGACGTTCATGCCGGCGAGCGCGTCGCGCACCTTCTCCCGGTCGAGCGATCCGGCCTTCTCGATCGCCATCTGGAACAACGCTCCGGACACGGCGGACGATGCCTGCGCGTAATCGGGAGTCGAGTTGTATTTCGCGCGGAACAGTTTCACGAAGTTGTCGGCCGTGCCGAAAAGATCCTTGCCCTGGTAGCGCACCGCAGGGTGCCACCACGCGGCGCTGCTGATGTTCTCGGCACCAGCGCCCGCAGCGTCGATGAACTCCTGGTAGGCCGGCCCTGCGATCATCGTGACCACCGGCGCCCCGATGCGCTGGTCGGACATCTGCTTGCGGATCAGCACGAGGTCGTTGATGTAGCCCGTCACGAAGATCCAGTCGGCATTGGCAGCCTTCACCTGCGCGAGCGCAGACGAATGATCCATCGTGTTGATCGCGTACTTTTCGAACATGGCGACCTCGAGGCCGCGATTCTTCGCCGACTTCTCCATCTCCTGCGCGATCGCCAGCGGGAAGAGGTCGTTTCGCGCGATGATCGCGACGCGCTTCACGTTCGGCGCCGTCTGCGCGACGATCTGCGTGAGTGGCGTTGTCAGCGTGTCGTTCGGCGTGAACGTGCCGAAGAGATATTTGTAGCCCTGGTCGTACACCTGGGCCGACGATGCCGTGGAGGCGATCGTCGGCATCCTGTATTTCTCGCTGACGGTGCTCGCCGCCTTTGCTGCGCCCGAACCGAACGGCGAGAACAGGAAATCCACCTTTCCTTGCGTGATCAGCTGCTCGGCTGCCTGAACCGCACGCGGCGTATTCGACTGGTAGTCGGTGTAGACGATCTCGACCTTCATCTTCTTGCCGCCGACAGTGATGCCGCCAGCCTTGTTGACCTGCTCGGCCCAGAGATCGTAGCCCTGCTGTTGCTTCAACGCCTCCGGAGCGAGCGCACCAGTGAGCGGCAGCGGCGCACCGAAGCGGATGGTTTCCTGGGCGGCTGCATTCGGGGGAAATGCGAACGGTGCGGCTGCGACGGCGGCGCAGAAGAAGGCGCGGCAAAACGAGCGGGCGTTCATGATGTCTCCGGATCGGGTTCGTTGGGGGCTGGCACCTGACGATTGCCCCGGGGAGTCTAATGTCGCCACCGCTTGTCGGGAAACACCGAATTTCGACCGGACAGTTCTCGAAATTGGATCACCCGTGTTACTACACACGTTTGGTGACGATGGTCGTTGCATCAGCTGTGGTGACTTCCTGCGCGCCTGCGCCCGTGCGCGGCCGGGGGCGCGCGCGTTGCGGCCTTCGCGCCCGCCGCCATCATTTCCTTCAGCGTGTCGATCGCGGCCACGGCAGCCGGTGACAACGATCGGGCTGCGCTCACGACCAGGGTCACCCGCGTGGCGCCGAGCATTGGCTCGGCGAGCGGGATCGCGGCGAGGCGCCCGTCCGCGACTTCAGCCCGCACCGAATCAAGCGGAAGAAACGTGACGCAATCGATAGCGACCGCCAGACGCCAGGCGAAGGCGAGGACATTCGTCTCGACGACGGCGCGCAGGTCGAGCCGCTGCGTCGCGCGCACGCGATCGATCAGCTGGCGGATGCCGAACGACCGGCTCGGCAGCACTACCGGCCACGGCGCGACGTCTGCGAGGGAGCATTTACGTCTGCGTGCCAGCGGATGCGAAGGGCGAACGATCGCGCATAGCGGCTGGTTCATGTACGCGAGTTCGATCAGGTCGCGGCGCGGCGAGCCTCCAAAGACGATACCGAAATCGACTTCGTGCTCGGCAACCGAGTCGGCAACGCGGCGCGAGCCGTAGGCCGAGACAGTGAGGCCGAGTCCGGGGTGTGCGGCGAGGAATTGTCCGGCGAAGAGCGGCATCAGCCCGGTGAGCAGGCCCTCGACGCAGGCGATATCGACGTGCCCGCGATGCAGCCCCTCGTATTCGTGGAACTGCGCGCGCAGCCCATCGAGGCGCCCTCGTGTCTCGTCGGCGAATTCCAGGAGGAGACGACCGGCTGCAGTGGGCACCATGCCGCGCGCGCGGCGCTCGAAGAGCTGCACGCCAAGCTCCTCCTCGAGCGCCGTCATCTGGCGACTGACCGCACTCTGCGCGACGAACAGCCGCTCGGCCGCGCGACGCAGCGAGCCCTGGCGCACGACTTCCCGAAAGTACCTTAGACTCGCCGTCTCGATCAATCTGCCACCTCCCCGTTCAACGACGCAATGGTACCGATCGGGGCTCCCGAAGGAAGTGCCGTTTCGAGGCGGCGCCCGAGCCAACGTGCGCGCCCGGGTCGGAGACGGAAGGAATTCACGAGGCCCACATGCAGGACGACGCCATCCGCTCCCCGTACGACGGGTCCGTAGTCGGACACATGCCGATATCCGACGAAGCCGGGATCGAAGCCGCGATCACGCGAGCGCAGCGCGCATTCACCACGTTCAAGAGGTTGCCGCGCTTTGCGCGCGGCGACGTGCTCGACCGCGCCTCCGTAATGCTGCGCAATCGGCGCGACGAGTTCGTGAAACTGATCGCCGCGGAGGCCGGCAAGCCACTGTACGACGCGCGTGGCGAGGTATCACGCGCCATCTTCAATCTGGCCAACGCCGCCGCGGAGGCGCGCCGCTTCGGCGGCGTGGAAGTTCCTCTAGACATGGACGCCGGCGTCTTCGAATATCAGACGACCGGCGCGGGCGGGCAGGCGTTGTCGCTCGATGCACTCGACGTCGACGCACTCGCGTCGATGCGGCGGCGCGTCGGACTCGCGCGCCGCTATCCGATCGGTCTCGTGCTCGCGATTGCGCCGTTCAATTTCCCGCTGAATCTGGTGCTTCACAAGGTAGCGCCGGCGCTTGCTGTCGGCAACACCGTCGTGCTCAAACCCGCACCGCAGACGCCGCTCACTGCGCGTCTGCTCCAGGAAGTACTTCATGAAACAGGCCTGCCAGAGGGTGCGTTCGAGGTATGTCACTGCCCGGTGCCGCTGGCCGAGAAGATGGTTCGCGACGAGCGCTTCGCGATGGTGAGCTTCACCGGCAGCGCGCAGGTTGGATGGCATATCAAGAACATCGCGGGACGCAAGAAAGTTGCGCTCGAACTCGGCGGCAACGGCGCTGTGATCGTCGCCGAAGACGCCGACCTCGACCATGCGGCGGCGCGTTGCGTCCGCGGCGGAGTCGTCTATGGCGGCCAATACTGCATCGGTGTCCAGCGTATCCTGGTGCACCGGAGTGTCGAGAGTGCCTTCATCGGGAAACTGCTTGCGAAAGTCCGGGCATGCCGCGTCGGCAACCCGCTGGAGGAAGGAGTCGACGTCGGACCCGTGATCGACGAGACCGCAGCCACGCGGATCCAGGCGTGGGTCGACGAAGCAGTCTCGCTCGGCGCACACGTGCTCGTCGGGGGTCGCCGCGAACGCACGATCGTACAGCCGACGGTGCTGACGAACACGCGCCCGGGAATGAAGGTCGAGGACGACGAGATATTCGGGCCAGTGCTTACCGTGAACGCCTACGATGATTTCGACGAGGCGGTAGCGCGCGCGGCCGACTCGCGATACGGGCTCCAGGGAGGTATCTTCACGCACGACTTGCGCCGCGCCTTCCGTGCGATCGACGAATGGGAGGTTGGAGGGCTGATGATCAACGACGTGCCGATCTACCGGATCGATAACATGCCCTTCGGCGGATGGAAGGAGTCGGGATTCGGGCGCGAGGGAACGCGATACGCGATGAAGGAGATGAGCGAGATCCGGCATCTGGTGATCAACTACGGGTGATTTCGCTCGCCATCGATGCGCCTCCGTTGCCTCGGGTACCGTGCGGACGTCATGGCCATAGGGATCGCCAGGGCCGGGTTCGTGGCCCGGTGATCGACCCGTGCGGGCGCGCCCCATGCGTCACCCGGACTCGTCGCGGCCGCGTCGGCAGCTTCGATCGGTCGGCCGAAGCGGACGCGGCCGCAGGTGAGTCGATCGCCGCCGCCGGCGGACGGGCCCGGTCCTTCGTGGTCGACATCGCCGACGCCGCGCAGGTTGCCGATGCGCTCGCGAAGTTCGAGGCGGCGGCCGGGTGGGACCGCTGAACCTGCATCACGCGGTGCCGACGGGAATGGTCGCGCGCGAGATGGCTCGCCAACGCTACAGCACCGGCGCCAGCACCCGCCGCAGTTCGTCCTCGTCGCGTGCGGCGCGCGCGGCGTAGTCCTTCAACTGGTCCTCGCCGATGCGGCCCACCGCGAAGTAGTCGGCCAGCGGATGCGAGAAATAGAACCCGCTCACGCTCGAGGCCGGCATCATTGCGAAGTGCTCGGTGAGCCCCATGCCGATCTCCTCGGCGCGCAGCGTGTCGAACAGCGCGCGCTTGACGGTGTGCTCGGGGCAGGCCGGATAGCCGGGCGCAGGCCGGATGCCGCGGTACTTCTCGGCGATCAGTTCGTCGTTGGACAGCGCTTCGTCCTGCGCATAGCCCCACAGGGCGCGGCGCCCGCGCGCGTGCAGGCCTTCGGCGAAGGACTAGGCCATGCGGTCGGCGATCGCCGTGAGCATGATCGCCGAGTAGTCGTCGAGCAGCTT
>JADZCB010000194.1 GCA_020851775.1 Gammaproteobacteria bacterium | reverse complement strand
GCTTCCGGTACCGTTTCGTCGCTGGCATCCAGCACCGCATCGAGTTCGATCGCATCCCCGCCGGCGACCTTTTCGCGTGGCTTGCACGCGCGCCCGTTGAGGCGCACGCGGCCCTCGCGGATCCAGCTCGACAGCAGCGTGCGGGAATAGTCGTCAAACAGCGCGGCGAGTGCCTGGTCGAGACGGCGACCGGCGAGCTCGGCCGGCACGGTCGCGTGGTGGTGGATTTCGGTAATGGAGGGAGCGCTCATGGGCCGGGAGTCTACTGCATGCCCGCCGAAGATCCCGGGCTGCGAAAGGCTGTGCCCGGCGCATCTCGCAGCCCGGGTGAAGCGCGCAGCGCGTAACCCGGGATCCGGCGTGTCGTCGCTAGCGAAAGCTCTTGCCTTGGTCTACCCGGAACCAGCCCGTACAATGCGTCTCCCTCCAGCACAGGCGCGCCCGCGCGCAATTCCAGCCAGTGAAAGCCAAGCTCCCGATTTTTCCGATCGTCGTCTCCGGCGTGTGCCTCGCGCTGCTCCTCCTGCTGCTCGCCGGCTGTGGTCTCCTGCCCGACAAGGATCCGGACGAACTGCCCGAGAACTGGCCCGAGGACAAGCTCTACTACGCGGCGAAGGATCGCCTCGACTCGGGCTCCTGCAACGGCGCGATCGAGTACTACGAAAAGCTGCAGGGCCGTTACCCGTTCGGACCCTATGCCGCGCAGGCCCAGATCGAACTCGGCTACTGCTACTACAAGCAGGACGAAACGGAGTCCGCAATCGCGGCGATCGATCGCTTCATGAAGCTGAATCCGACCCATCCGCACATGGACTACGCGTTCTATCTGCGCGGACTCATCAACTTCTCGTCCGGCAAGGGGCTCGTCGAACGTCACCTGCCGCGCGATTCCTCGCAGCGCGATCCCGGTGCCTCGCTGCAGGCCTTCAACGATTTCTCAGAACTCATCAAGCGCTTTCCGGACAGCCGCTACGTCGCGGACTCCCAACTTCGCATGCGCCATCTGCGCAACATCCTGGCCCAGCACGAGGTCAACGTCGCGAACTGGTACATGCGACGTGGTGCCTTCGTCGCGGCGGCCAACCGCGCGCGTTATGTCGTCGAGAACTTCCAGCAGACGCCGGCGATGCCGGAGGCACTGATCCTGATGGCGAAGGCGTACAAGGTGCTCGAACTCGACGACCTGTCTGCCGACGCGCTGCGCGTGCTGGAGACGAACTACCCGAACCATCCGGGTATCGAGGAAGTGAAGGCGACCAAGGTGCATTGAGGCGGACGCGCGCCTCACTCCCCCGGCACGGGCTCCTGTTCGTCGTAACGTGAGGTGATGGGGAAGCGCCGGTCACGACCGAAGGCGCGGGTCGTCAGCCTTACGCCGGGTGCTGCCTGGCGGCGCTTGTATTCGTTGCGATCGACCATCCGGGCCACGCGTTTGACCGTCGCGAGATCGAAACCCTGCGCGGCGATCTGCCGTGGCGTCTGATCGAGTTCGACATAGCGTTCGAGGATCGGGTCGAGAATGTCGTACGGCGGCAGGCTGTCCGAATCTTTTTGATCCGGGCGCAGTTCGGCGCTCGGTTCACGGTCGATGACACGCGGCGGAATGACCGGCTCGGCCTGCTGCGCATTCCGCCAGCGGGAGAGCGCGTAGACCAGCGTCTTCGGACAGTCCTTCAAGGGCGCGAATCCGCCCGCCATGTCGCCATACAGCGTTGCGTAGCCGACTGCCATTTCGCTCTTGTTGCCGGTCGTCAGCACCATGCGCCCGGTCTTGTTCGAGATCGCCATCAGCAGGATGCCGCGGCAACGTGCCTGGATGTTCTCCTCGGTGACGTCCGGCGCGTGTCCGGCGAAGACCGGCGCGAGGATGTCGTTGAACGCCTGGAACGGCTGTTCGATGCCGACGATATGGCACTCACAGCCCTGCGTGCGCGCCTGCTCGAGTGCGTCGTCGATGCTCATCTGCGAGGTGTAACGCGAGGGCATCGACACCGCGGTGACATTCGCGGCACCGATCGCGTCGACCGCGATCGCGAGCGTCAGCGCCGAGTCGATACCACCCGACAGGCCGAGCACGGCGCCCTTGAAGTGGTTCTTGCCGATGTAGTCGCGCACGCCGGTGACCAGAGCACGATAGACGCTCTCGGGACCGCTGAACGGCGTGGCCGAGGACCCGCCCAACGTGACGCCGCTCGCCGCGCGGGCGACGTCGAGCACGAGCAGATCCTCGTCGAACTCGCGGGCCTGGGCGACGATCTGTCCGGCCGCATCGACGGCGAGCGAACCGCCGTCGAAGACGAGTTCGTCCTGACCGCCGACGAGATTGAGGTAGGCGATCGGCAGGCCGGCGCTGCCCGCCGCGACGCCCAGCGCGCGCAAGCGTGCCGCGCGTTTCTGATGGCTGTACGGTGATGCGTTCAGGTTGACGATCAGGTCGGCACCGCCGTCGCGTGCGGCGACCGCCGTCGCCGGATCCCAGATGTCCTCGCAAATCGACAGGCCGATCGCGCAGCCGTCGACCGTGATGACGCACGGCTGCGTACCGGCCTGGAAATAGCGCTTCTCGTCGAAGACCTCGTAGTTCGGCAGCCGCTGCTTGCGATAGACCGCACGCACCGTGCCGTCGACGAGGTGGCTCGCGCTGTTGTAGACGACCCCTTCGTCACGTTCCGGATGACCGACGATGACCTCGATGCCGGTCGTCGCGCGGGCGATCGTGTCGAGCGCGTGTTCGACACGCTGATGGAGCCCTGGCCTGAACAGCAGGTCCTCGGGCGGATAGCCCGTGATCGCGAGTTCGGGAAAGACGACGAGGCGGGC
>JADZCB010000193.1 GCA_020851775.1 Gammaproteobacteria bacterium | reverse complement strand
CTCTGTCTGATTGCCGCGGCGTGCACGGCCAACGCCGCGAGTCGTGTCACGTCTGCTGCGCCGATGGTCCGAAGCGCTGCGGCCCCGGCGGTGGTCGTGGTCGGTGAGCCCGTGAAAGTCAGCATCAGCGTACTCGTACCGACCTGGTTTCTGACGCCACCTGCTCCCCCACAATATGAGTTGCCGAATGCGGTGATTCGGCGCCCCGCCAGCTCGAGTCGCGCAATCAGTGAACGGATTGGAAAAGACACGTGGTCCGGAGTGAGGTGGGAGTTTTTCGTCTATCCGCAGACCGCGGCGACCTTCGTCATGCGTGGGCCGACCGTGCGCCTCAGATATGCGGATGGGGCTACCGGCATCCCGATCGATGCCGTGGTGACGCTTCCCGCCGTCACGTTCAAATGCGTCGTACCTCCCGCAGCCCGCCGGTTGCGGCCTGTCCTGACCGCAACGGCACTCGCGCTGCGGCAGGATATCGACGGCGGTGGTGCGCCGCTGTTCACCGGTGACGTTCTGACGCGCAGGGTAGAAGCGTCGTGGACGGGAATGCCGGTCATGTTCGTGCCGTCGTTGCTGGGCGCATCGGTGTCCGACGCGATTACGGTATACACGACCGAGCCAATGCTTACGGAGTCGGTTGATGAAACCGACGGGCGGATCGCGGCAACCCGGACCGAGGTCCACAGCTATAGATTCGAGCGCCCCGGCACTTACACGCTGCCAGGGGTCTCGCTTGCATGGTGGAACAGCGTTGACGAGAAGATCGAGCACAGTAGCGTTCCGCCAGTGGCCATCGTCGTAGCCTCGAGAGACGACGCGTCGCGTTCCAATGCCGGCTGGCTCGCGCTCGCGTCGAGCCTGTTCGTGCTCGTGGCGGTCATCTCGGTCGTTCGATGGTGGCGACGTGGGCGCATGTCCGGCGCCAATCTGCCCTTGGCAGGGAATGAACGCCAGGCGTTCCAGTACCTTTTGCTGGCACTGGTGAGTGGTCGCGCAGACTCGATTCAGAAACGGCTGGAGCGCTGGCTGATCAGCTTGCAAGCGGATCTGACGAGCGCCGGGCTCGCCCGAACGGCGGCGGTGCCGTTGCTCGACCGGATGGCCCGCAAAGTCGGCGCTTCGCGCTTCGCACGTCAGCCCGCGTGTCTTCGCTTGCGTGTCCTCGAACGAATCCAGTTTGCCCACGCGCTCCTTCGTGCCCGCAGCCGACACGGCCGGAAAGGCGCAATGCGCGGCGTCTTGCCGCCTCTCAACCCGCGCACGACGGTAAGCACGCGATGAAATCATGGTTGCGACGAATGACAGCATGGCTTGCCATCGTCATCATGCTGCCGGGGTTGGCGGCACAGGCAGACGATGCTGCGGCGGCAGATCACGACGACCGATCAAAACGGGGTCTCGTGACAAATCCGGTGCCGCCTGAGTACGTGGGCAGCAGCGTGTGTGCGGGCTGTCATGCTGCCGAGGCGACCGCCTGGCGCAGTTCTGATCACTACGTCGCCATGCAGGCAGCGAGCCAGCACACAGTGCTGGGCGATTTTCACGACCGTGATTTCATGTATGCGGGACGTAAGTCGACGTTCTTCACGCGCGGCGATCGCTTTTTTGTCCGCACGGACGGCCCGGATGGGCAGTCGACCGAATTCGGCGTGAGCCATACGTTCGGCGCATGGCCTCTTCAGCAGTACCTCATTCCGTTGCCGGGCGGCCGCTATCAGGCGCTGGGCATTGCCTGGGATGCCCGGCCGCACGCCGCGGGTGGGCAGCGCTGGTTCCACCTGTATCCCGATCGCGACATCAACCATACACATCCACTGCATTGGACGCGCCCCGAACAGAACTGGAACAACATGTGCGCAGAGTGCCACTCTACAGCCTTGCGCAAGCGCTATGCCCCCGGCCAGGGTACTTACGACACACGATTCACCGAGATGAACGTGGCATGCGAAGCATGCCACGGGCCCGGCGGACAGCACGTGCGGTGGGCAAAGCTCGATCCGGATCAGCGCGGTCCGGCTGCTGGGCTGAGCTTCGGAAAGGGTGAACCTGCCAAGTGGCTGCGCGATCAGGCGAGCGCAAATGCCCACCGCAGCACACCGCTCGGCTCACGAATGGAAATCGAGACCTGCGGGCGCTGCCACTCGCGCCGGGCCGCACTTGGTGCAGCAGCAACGGGGCCGTTGCTCGACGCCTATTCGATTCCGTTGCTCGATGCCGATTTATACCACCCCGACGGGCAGATCGATGCGGAGGTGTTCGAATACGGCTCATTCCTCCAGAGCAAGATGTACGCCGCAGGGGTTGTGTGCAGCGATTGCCACGATCCGCATTCGCAAAAACTGCGTACACGCGGCGACCAGGTGTGTTCGCGTTGTCACGAGGACGGCCACTACCGGAGCAAGGCGCATCATTTGCATGAACCACAGTCGATCGGATCCGATTGCATCGCCTGTCACATGCCGCAGAAAAAGTACATGGTGATTGATGCGAGGCACGATCACAGCTTCAGAATTCCACGCCCTGACCTGTCGCTCGAGCTTGGGACACCGAATGCGTGCACGAGCTGTCATGCCGACAAGCCCATGGCATGGGCTGCCGAGGTGTTCGCCAGACGATATCCGAAGCGGGTCGGCACGGCACACTACGGACAGGCCCTGCATGCGGCACGGATGGGGAGAGCCGGGGCGGACAAAGGGCTCTCCCGCTTGATTGGCGATAGCCGAATCCCGGCCATCGTTCGCGCAACAGCCCTTTCGATGCTGCCCGATTATGCCGCGCCGGAGACCGGCCCATTGCTCGCACATGGACTTGCCGATCCGGATCCTCTGCCAAGAATCGCAGCGCTGCGTGCGCTTGCCGATATCGATGTGCGACTCGCACTGCGCTTGGCACCCGTGGCACTCGCGGACGAGGTGCGCGCGGTACGGATCGAAGCGGCGCGTGCCCTCATGCGTGTGCCTCGCGACGCGATGCCCGAGCAAATACGCACGGGCTTCGACGACGCGCTTCGCGAGTACG
>JADZCB010000192.1 GCA_020851775.1 Gammaproteobacteria bacterium | reverse complement strand
GGCGCATGCGGTGAGAGCGCCGCGCTCCAGGCACCCGGCGCGCGGCCGGTCAGTGTGCCGAGGCGGTTCAGCGCGGCCGTCGTCTGCGCGTCGAGTGTCGGGATCGTCGCCTGGCTGGTCAGAAGCTGCGTTCGCGCACGCGCGACGTCGAGTTCGGTCGCCGCGCCTTCGGTATTCAGCAGCGTCACGAGATCGAGCGTCTGCTGCTGCACCGATACATTGCGCTTCGCGACATCGTGGCGTGTCTGCGCACCACGCAGATCGACATAGGCGCGCGCGACGCGGCCGAGGACTGCGGTGGCGATACCGTTGCGCACGGCCTCCTGTGATCCGAGTGCCGCCGTCGCCGCCTCGACCGAGCGCCGGATACGCCCGAACAGATCGAGTTCCCAGCTCAGGTCGAGACCGAAGATCCCGGTCGACAGCGTCGGCTGCGCAGTGTCCGGATCGAGCTGGCGCGACAGCGCGGCGGCAGTGCGGCCTTCCGTCACGCTCGCCGTCGCATCGATGCGCGGGCGGCGCCGGGTGCTCACTTCGTCGAGCGCGGCGCGCGCCGCGTCGAGATTGGCGACCGCAATCCGGAGGTCGTAGTTCGCGACGAGCGCGGCATCCATCAGCGCGTCGAGGCGGACGTCGTGGAGTTCGCGCCACCACGCCTCGGGTGGTGCCGTTGCGCTGACCACCGTGCCGGCCGGCGCGCCCGACGGAAACGCAGGCGTCGCGTCGGCCGCCGTCGCGGGCGGTCCCGCGTAGTCGGGGCCGACGGTGGTGCACGCTGTCAGCAGCACGCCGAGCGCGACCACGTACAGCGCACGCATGCTCATCGCGAGGATTCCGGCGTCGCGCCCCGGGGCCGGCGGCGATGTTGAAGCGTCTCGGCCAGCCGGCGGCACACGACATAGAACACCGGTGTGAAGACGAGACCGAACAATGTCACGCCGAGCATGCCGGAGAACATCGCGGTGCCCAGCGAGCGCCGCATCTCGGCGCCGGCCCCGGTCGCGATCGCGAGCGGTACGACGCCCATCACGAAAGCGAACGAGGTCATCAGGATCGGCCGCAGCCGTGTATGCGCGGCGCGCGCCGCGGCGGCGCGGATGCCGAGCCCGTCGCGTTCCGCCTGGCGCGCGAATTCGACGATCAGGATCGCGTTCTTCGCCGCGAGCCCAATCAGCACGATGAAACCGACCTGCACGAGGATGTCGTTCGACAGACCACGCAGATTCACGCCGGTGATGGACGCGAGCAGGCACATCGGGACAATCAGCACGACCGCGAGCGGCAGCATCCAGCTCTCGTAGAGCGCCGCGAGCACGAGAAACACGAAAGCGACCGCGAGCGAGAACGCGATCGGCGCCGTATTGCCCGCGAGCTTTTCCTGCAGCGCCAGATCGGTCCATTCGAAACCGAAACCGGGCGGCAGCACCTCGGCTGCGATGCGCTCCATCGCCGCGATCGACTCGCCGGTCGATACCCCGGGCGGCGTCACGCCCTGCACTTCGGCGGCGAGGTAGAGGTTGTAACGCGACACGCGGTGCGGGCCGGTCAGATCGTGAAATGTCGTCAGTGAGCCGAGCGGTACCAGCGCGCCGCTGTCCGAGCGCGCACGCAGTTTCAACAAGTCCTCCCGCTGGTCGCGATAGGCACCTTCGGCCTGTGCCGTCACGCGGTAGGTGCGGCCTAGAAAATTGAAATCGTTGACATAGGCTGAACCGAGGTAGATTTCGAGCGCGTCGAGCACGTTCTCGGTCGGCACGCGCAGCTTCTCGGCGCGTACGCGATCGATGTCGGCGTAGACCTTCGGCGTCTTGGTGTTGAATGTCGTGAACACCCGGGCGACGTGCGGATCCTGGTTTGCCCGTGCGATCAATGCCTGCGTGACGCGCTCGAGTTCACGTACGCCGTGGCCGCCGCGATCCTGCACGTAGAGCTTCCAGCCACCGCCGGTGCCGAGACCGCGCACGGGCGGTGGGGGGATCACGAAAGCCATGGCCTCCTGGATCGTCGACAGTTTGCCCTGCGCGGTGGCGACGGTCTGGTCGATCGTGATCCCTTGCGCTGCGCGCTCCTGATACGGTTTCAGCGGCGCAAAGATGGCACCGGCGTTTGGCGCATTGGTGCGCGTCGCGCCGTCCATGCCGGCGAAGCCGGTCGCGCCGGCCATTTCCGGCATGTCCAGCAGCAGCTTCGTCGCCTGCCGCACGACCTCGTCCGTACGGGTCACCGAAGCTCCCGGCGGCAACTGGCAGACAGTGATCAGGTAGCCCTGATCCTGTTGTGGGATGAAGCCCGTCGGCGTACGCGAGAAGGTGAACCACGTCAGCGCGACGAAGCCGGCATAGATCACGAGCATCACGAGCGTGATCCGCAGCACGCGCTGGGTGAGCCAGGCATAGCCGCCAGTGATCCTCGCGAAGCCCGCATTGAACGCGAGCGCGATGCCGGTGAACGGCGCGAACAGCACACGCGCGACGGTCGGGCGCCTGCCGCTGTGGCGCCGAAGCAGCAGGGCGCCGAGCGCCGGCGACAGCGTCAGCGACACCAGTGCGGAGATGATCGTCGCGCTCGCGACCGTCAGCGCGAACTGACGGTAGAACGCGCCGGCGATCCCGGTGATGAAGGCGGTCGGCACGAACACCGCGCTCAACACCAGCGCGATCGCGACCAGCGCGCCACCGACCTCGTCCATCGTGCGATGGGCAGCTTCGCGCGGTGACGCACCCTGGTCGAGATAGCGTTCGATATTCTCGACGACGACGATCGCGTCGTCGACCGCGATGCCCACGGCGAGCACCAGGCCGAACAGGGTCAGGTTGTTGATCGAGAAGCCGAACGCCGCCATCACCGCAAACGTGCCGATGAGCGAGATCGGGATCGCCACGATTGGGATGATCGCCGCACGCCACGACTGCAGGAACAGCATCACGACGAAGACGACGAGCAGCATCGCCTCGAAGATCGTGAGATAAACCGCGTGCACCGACTGCTCGATGAACTTGGTCGGATTGAAGGCAATCTTCGCTGCGACTCCGGGAGGCATCTCGGTGCTCAGCGCCGCCATCAGATTCTCGATCTCCTTTGCGGTCTCCAGCGCGTTTGATCCCGGACGCTGGTACAGCGGGATCGGCAGCGCCGGTTTGCCGTCGAGGTAGCCGATCGTCGAATAGTCCTGTGCACCGAGTTCGACGCGGGCGACGTCGCGCAGTCGCGTGATGCGGCCGTTCGCGGTGCGCTTGACGATGATCTCGCCGAACTGCGCGGGATCTATGAAGCGGCCCTGACTCTCGATCGGCAGTTCGAAGGCGCCGGGGGTCGGTACCGGTAGCTGGTTGAGGCGGCCCGAGGCGACCTGCACGTTGTTCTCACGTACGGCGTCGACGATTTCGTCGGCCGTCAGATCGCGCGCCACGGCGCGCTCCGGGTCGATCCAGATGCGCATCGAGTAGGCGCGTTCGGCGAAAATACTGAGCTGGCCGACCCCCTGGATGCGGGACAGCCGGTCGACGACCTGCGTGCGCGCGTAGTTCGACAAGTAGGTGTCGTCGCGCGAGCCGTCCGGAGAGTACAGATGCATCGCCATCAGCATGTCGGGCGAATTCTTCGCGACGTTGACGCCCAGCCGGCGGACGTCTTCCGGCAGGCGCGGTTCGGCGATCGCGACGCGGTTCTGCACCAGCACCTGCGCAAGGTCGAGGTTGGTACCGAGCTTGAAAGTGACGCTGATCGTGAGCCGGCCGTCGCCGGTCGACGACGACTGCAGGAACAGCATCCCTTCGACGCCGTTGATCTCCTGCTCGAGCGGTGTGGCGACGGTGTCGGCGATGGTCTCGGCGCTCGCGCCCGGATAGGTCGCGGTGACCTGGATCGTCGGCGGCACGATTTCCGGATACTGCGCGACCGGCAGTTTGAAGTAGGCGATCGCGCCGACCAGCGTGATGACGATCGAGATCACCGACGCGAAGATCGGACGCTCGATGAAGAAATGCGACAGGCGCATGTCAGTGTGCCGTCGCGGCGACGGGCGGTGCGCTCGCGTCCGCCGTCATCGGTGTCACGGGCTGGCCGGCGCGCGCGCGCTGCACGCCGTTGACGATGATGCGATCCCCGGCCGTGAGGCCTTCGCGCACGATGCGCAGGCCGTCGTAGAGGCCGCCGAGCACGACGGGCCGCGCCTCGACGACATTGTCGGGCTTGACGACCATCACGAGCTTCGTCGCCTGATCGGTGACGACCGCTGCGTCGGGGATCAGGACCGCGTCGTGCTCACCTTCGCCGTAGAGCCTGGCCCGCGCGAACATGCCGGGCAGCAGCACATGATCGGGATTGGGAAAGGTCGCGCGTCCGAGCATCGTGCCCGTGACCGGATCGAGTTCGTTGTCGACGAAGGTCATGCGGCCCTTGTGCGGCCAGCCCTCCTCGTCGATCAGGCGCGCCTCGACCGGGTTCTCCACGTCGCGCGACGACCGGCGGCGGCCCTCGCTGTCGAGCCGCATGTAGCGCATGAATTCAGACTCCGAGGCTTCGATCTCGAGTTCGATTGGATCGAGAAGGACGATCGTCGTCAGCAGCGTCGACTCGGCGGTACCGCCGGAAATGACGTTGCCGACGTCGACGCGGATGTCGGACACACGGCCTTTCATCGGCGCGCGCACTTCGGTGAAGCCGAGATCGAGCTCGGCGGCGCGCAGCACGGCCTGTGCCGCTTCGACCTGTGCCTCGGCCGAGTCGCGTTCGGCGCGCCGCTCCTCCAGCGTTTCCCGGCTCATCGCCCGCGATTTCTCGAGGCGTCGGCCGCGTTCGAATTCGAGCTGCGCGAGCTTGTGCTGGGTCCGGGCGCGCCCGAGCTCGGCGCGCGCACGCTCGACCTGGGCGAGAAAGGGCCGCTGATCGAGGACGAACAGCAGATGGCCGGCATCGATGAGCTGGCCTTCGGTGAAATGCACCGAGTCGAGATAGCCCGACACGCGCGCGCGGACCTCGACGCGCTGCTTGGCGACGAAACGGCCGGTGTACTCGTCCCATTCGACGATCCGCTTGACGACCGGCTGCGCGACCGTGACCGTTGGCGGAGCAGGCGGCGTGTCGTCTGCGGCGGCGGACAACGCCAGGCCGAGCGACATCGCGAGGCAGAGCACGAAAAGCCGGCACGGCGCAGGGCGGCCGCGCACGATGGGGTCGATCATCGGCGGGATCTCGGGAGATGTCGGTTTGCGATTATCGCAGATGCGTGCATTCTCGCGCGCCGTCGTCGGCTCACTCTGTGGCTGGCTCTGTGGCCGGCACCTGTGCCTCGGTCAATCCTCTCTGTCGTGTCGGCGATCCCGCTTGCCCCGTTCGGGGCAGGCGGGTCGCTCGGCGCATCGGCTATCATGCGATACCCGTCCCGAGCGTCCGTCGCGGGCCGTCGCGCGGCCTCAACACGCAGGAGAACAACCGCCATGCCTGGCATGCTCGACGCCAAAATCATCCTCGTTACCGGCGGCAGTACCGGGATCGGCCGCGCGAGCGCGCTGATTCTCGCGCGCGAAGGCGCGCATGTCGTCATTGCCGACGTGCAGGACGAGGAGGGCGAACGCACCGTCGGTCTCGTGCGCGAGGCGGGCGGGCGCGCGGAATATCATCATGTCGACGTCACCGACGAGGCGCGGGTGACGGCCCTCGTCGGCGACATCGCCGCGCGCCACGGCCGTCTCGACGGCGCGTTCAACAACGCCGGCATCGAAGGCCCGAGCGCGAAGATTTCCGATTACGGCATCGAGCACTGGCATCGCGTGATCGCCGTGAACCTGACCGGCGTGTTCGTGTGCATGAAGGCTGAAATCGAGCAGATGAAGAAACAGCATGACGGCGGGTCGATCGTCAGTACCGCGTCGGCGGCCGGCCTGATCGGCATTCCGGGTGCAGCGGCGTACAACGCGGCCAAACATGGCGTCGTCGGCCTGACCAAGACCGCCGCACTCGAATACGCCGGCCGCAACATCCGCGTCAACGCGGTATGTCCCGGCTTCATCGACACGCCGATGCTCGGTCGCGTCACCGACGCGAGCGTGAAGATTCGCGACTCGCTGATCGCGGCCGTGCCGATGAAGCGCGTCGCCCAGGCCTCGGAAATCGGCGACACGGTCACCTGGCTGCTGTCAGCCCGCTCGACGTACGTTACCGGCGTCGCGTTGCCGGTCGATGGCGGCTGGGTCGCGCAATAGGATCTGCTTGTCTCGGGCTCTTCTCGTGTTGCGCACAACCGTCTCGCTGATCCTCGCCATCGGCTTGTCCCAAGCATGCCTGGCGCAACACAGCGTGTCGGAACCGCTCCTGCCGCCCGCGAGCATCATCGTACCCCCTACGGGAAGTTATGTGTCCGACCTGCGTCCGTTGGTACGGCTTGCGCCGATTATCGGGGCCGAAAATTACCTCATCGAGATATCACCCGAACCTACTTTTTTCGATCGCAATACGATCAGCTACGTGAGTTCGGAAATGGGTCTCGACGATGCACCGATGGATGGAATGATCCAGCGCCTGCGTCTCAGCGGATTGAGTCATAAATACCATCGCCAGCGCGATAATCCGCCGTCATCTGACGCCTGGCGCGTCCCCTACAACCTCACCGCGATGATAGGGCGGCCATACGGATACAGAGTCATGCCCTGTCGCGACTGGCTCGCGTTATTATCGGCGCGCATCGTCGAAGATCGTGACGATCCTCTGCAGGCAATCAACGAGTTCGTGTCGTTCGCAATCAAGAACGAAGGTGCGACCAGCGGCTACTACGACGCCTTCGAGGTTCTTGCGCGCGACATGGGGG
>JADZCB010000191.1 GCA_020851775.1 Gammaproteobacteria bacterium | reverse complement strand
GCGTCGTGCTGCGCCTGCCGGCCGGCATGACGAACGGCGGCGGCGCACAGCAGAACGCACCCGTGCCCGAGGCATCGACCGATCGGGCCGACATCGCGCGTGATGCGGAGGCGTCACCTGCAACACCATCACACCCCGCACCCGCGAGTGCGAACACCGCCGCTGCGCTGTTGCGCGAAGATACGCACGACTCGACTGCAGAGAGCACGACGACGCACTCGCTGACGACGCCGCAGGACGATGCACCGCGCGCGGTGCAGGATGAAGCGCTTATCGCGCGCCTCGCCGAACTGGATGCGAAGTTCGCTGCGATCCGCGCGAAATACGCCGTCACGACACCGAGCCCCGTGGTGATCGCACCGGACGACACGGCCGCATCGGAGCCGACGACGACGGACACCGCCACCGGCGATGTCGCGCCGCGATCGCCGACGCCCGCAGCGCATGACGGGGAGAGTGAGATGACGCTGCAGTCGCCATTGCCGCGTGCTCCAACCGTCGCACCGACGACATCTGCACCGTCTGTGAACGGGCGCGGCCTGCCCGACTGGCTCGCGCTCGCGCTGGCCGCCGGCCTGTTGCTCGGCGCTTCATTCCTTGGCGTGTCGCGACTGAAGCGGCGTTTCATCGCCGGCCGCACCCAGGCGACCGCCGCGGCCGTGCGGGCGACGGATGCGGGCCGTCGGGCCGAGGTCGCGCGCAAGGCGGAGAACCGTGTACGGCTCGAATCGGAGATCGAGGACCTGCGCCGGCGCAAGCAGACGCCAACCGCTGCCGTCCGGCCCACCGGCGCAGACGTGCCGCCGATGCCGCCGTTCGAACAGACTCTCGATGCGCTCGCGATCACACCCGGTGGTGTGCGCGATCAGGACCGCGAAGTCGCCATCGACGCCAACATCGCCCACGGCCGCTATGCCGAGGCAGAGGCCTTGTTGCGCGAGATGATCAAGACCCACCCCCGCAATGTCCAGGCCAAGCTGCGCCTCGCCGAGGTCCATTACATTACCGAGCAGATCGACGCCTTCGCGGCGGCCGCGACCGATCTCAAGACACACCATCGCGGGGATCTGACGGACGAGGAATGGCAGCGCGTGGTGCGCATGGGCAAGATCATTGCGCCTGATCTCGCGTTGTTCAGTGCACCGAGGATCGTGGAAAAGTGGGCGTGAAATTTCGCACTGTGTGCCCTGGCTGCCGTGCCCCGATATTGATATTGCTGTGCGCGTTGAGCAGCGGCGCCCACGCCACGCCGAACGTGTCACCGCAGATCTTCGACGAGGCGACACTCGGCGAACTGCTCGATCACCTGCGTGAACTGGACGCAGACCTGCGACGCGGCCTGGACGGCTCCATCATCGAACTGCAGGCACGTCTGCCGCGGCTGTGGCGCGAGCTTCACCTGCTCGAAGGCCGGCTGCAGCGCGCGCTGCCGGCCGTGCGTGAACGACTCGAAGCCCTCGAACGCGAGTTGCGCAGACCGGTGCCGCGGCCCGCCCCGCAACCCGATCTGATCGCCGTCTGAGGATTCAGGGAAACTCTGCAAAAGGCAGCGTTTCGGCGGGCCGAATGCGCCCGCATTTGATTCGCGGCGGCGAGTGCGGGCTTGCCCCGGCCTGCGCGGCCGGGATCATTCCGTCACAGCGGCTTCACCGCCATGCCTTCGTAAACGCAGGCAAGTGCCTTCGGCAGGCCGTCGAGATAGGTGACGTCGAGGCGCTTCAGATCGAAGCCGGCGCCGAGCACCGCCGCGTCGAGCGCGCGATCGGTGCGACAGCCGTCGACGACGACACGTTGCAGACGTGCGATGCGACGTTGCCATTTGAGGATCGCGACGTCGCGGCTCGGACCCGGTTCTGCGAACAGCAGGCGCCCGCCCGGTTTCAGCACGCGCGCGATTTCGTCGACGACGCGCGCCAGATCGCCGACACAGCACAGCGCAAAGCTCGTGACGACGCAGTCGAACGTCGCGTCCTTCAACGGCAATGCCTCGCCACGGCCTTCACGCACGTCGACCGGAAACGGCAGATGCCGCAGCCGGCGACGCAGGCGCGCATTGAAACGCGCATTCGGATCGACCGTCGTCAGCGACGTGATGTCCTGGAGATAGAACGGCAGCGTCGCGCCGAGGCCGATGCCGATTTCGAGGACGTGGCCGGTCGCGTACTCGACAGCGCGCTGGCGCACGAGCTCCATGCTCGCGAAGCGCTCACTGAATCCGAGCAACTGCGGCAACACATAAGCGCGATAGAAACCCATGTCGGATCGGGAGGCCAGCGGCTCGAGATTCAGCCGACTTGCAGCGAGCACGCGTGCCGGATGCATGAGTGTGTGCCTGCGTCTGAAGAATTCGAGGCGTGCAGCGAGTGGCGCGGCGACGGCGACGCAGCGCCATGCGGCTCGCGCGTCGGCGCGACGTTGTCGGGCATCGGGACACCCGCTTCGCGATATATCGCGCGCAGGCGCTCGGCCGCTTCCGAATGCCCTTGACGTGCCGCCGCCCGGTACCAGGTCACTGCTTCGGCTTCGTCGGGCAGCACGCCTTCGCCGCGCTCGTAGCGGGCACCGAGCCGATACTGCGCGTCGGCGTAGCCGCCGGAAGCGGCACGTTGCAACCACGCGAGGGCGCTCGTGTTGTCGTCCGCGCCACTGCTCAAGGTCACCAGCAACTGGGCGAGAAGGTACTGGGCTTCGGCATTGCCGCCGTTCGCTTCCGCTTCGAGCACCGGCCGGGCTTCCGCCGGCTTGCCTGCAGCGAGCAGTTCCTTTGCCGTCGCGAGGCCGGCGCCGGAGACCGGGGCGACGTCGGCGCCGTCGGGCGCCGGCGGGATCGGCGCACTCCCGCCGCGTGGCACGTGCAACGGTGGTGGCGTCGGCGGCAGCGATCCGCCTTCGGCGATACGGATGCCGTGCTTGCGTGCGAGCTGCATCGCGTCGAGCTCGTCCGGCGAATACTCGGGCGGCACGGCACCGACGGCGTAGCCGGGATCGGCATCGCGAGACGGGGTGCGCGGTGACGCGGCGGGTGGTGCCGGCGGGGTCCGCGCCGAAACGCCGGGCAGCGCAGTCGGTGATGCGACCTTCGGCTTTGCCTGCACTTCTTCCGGCGGCGGCACGAGGCCGGCGGCGCGATAGAACTCGGCGACGTTCCTCTGCGCCATCGCGTGGCCCTGCTTCGCCGCTTCGCGGTAGTAGGTGAAGGCCCAGTCGTCGTCCTGGGGGACACCCTCACCGAGCAGATACATGTTGCCGAGGTTGTACTGGGCATCGGCGTTGCCGAGCGCAGCGGCCTGTTCATAGAGCATCGCGGCCCGCGCCGCGTCGCGTGGAACGCCGCGGCCTTCCTGGTACAGCGCCGCGAGCTTCGTGATCGCCTCGGCGTCGCCCCGTCCGGAGAGTTCGTCCAACTGCGGCACGGCGCCGGCGTAATCGCCACGCTCCAATGCAGCCAGCGCGCCGGCGAGATCGGCTGCATACAGCGGGCCGACATTGGTGCACGCGAACAACACGAAGGCGCCGAGCAGCGGCCGGACACGTGCGCGGCGGCGAAGTCGGCGGCGACTGGAGCGGGTCATCACAGAATCGGGCCAGGGTCCGTCGTTCACAGGATGCGGCGCAGTATATTGGGCTTGTGGTGTATCCGTCAGCTACATGTTGCGGTCGCGTGTCCATTTCGCGACGGTCCCACCCCATTCCGCCGTCGTTGCGCACGAAACTGACGTGAAATCGTAACGGGTATCCGCGGCGAGGCGCGTCGGCCTGTGGGCCGACCGATCATGCCTGATGGCGGACAGAGGACGGGCTGAGGCGCCCGGTCAGGGGACCGGACGGCAGGCGGATGCCGGCGTGCTGCTAGCCGATGGCCACGCGGCGGGGTGCCGGCGGCAGACGGATGCCGAGCAGCACGATGTTCTTGCCGGTGACACTGACCTGCTTCTGGTCTTCCATGTCCTTGAGGACCTTGCCGACCATTTCGCGCGAGCAGCCGACGAGTCGCGCCAGTTCCTGGCGAGTCACCCGCACCTGCATGCCGTCTGGATGAGTCATCGCGTCCGGCTGTTCGCACAAATCCAGCAGCGTCCGGGCGACGCGCCCGTAGACGTCCATGAACGCGAGATCGCCGAGCTTGCGATTCGTCGCCCGCAGGCGACGCGCGATCTGCGCCGTCATGCAGACGAGCAGGCGCGGATACAGATCGCCGAGTTGTTTCAGGCGTACATAGCTGATTTGCGCAAGTTCGCATTCGCTCTTGGCGCGGACCAGCGCCGAGCGGCTTTCGTCATCGCTGAACAGGCCGATTTCACCGAAGAACTCGCCCGGGTTGAGATAGGCAAGCACGATCTCGTGCCCCTTGTCGTCCTCGAGCAGCACCGTGACGGACCCGGCAACGATATAGAAGAGTTCGCCCGCGCGATCACCCTGGCGGATGATTGCCGACTTCGCCGGATAGCGTCGACGATGACAGTGGGCGAGGAACGCCTGCACGCAGTCGCTGGCATCCAGAACATCGAAGGCCATAGGCGTCGTCCGGCCGCAGCCGGCCCTTTAACTGTCAGACCGGTTCTTATATAGCCCCGACGCACGTCAGGCGATAGCGGGAGGAGCTCCGGCCGTTACCGCAACGTGAGGAACATCACGCTTTCACACGTTGAACAATGTTTCAGCGCGCAAGCGTGCCGGCCGGGGCAGTTTCACGCTTGAGCGGCTGCAGGCGGATCCAGCGCTCGGTGTCCTGCACATATCGAAAATGGCGTGTTTCAGGCGCCGGGCTGTCGCCCACGACGACGTCGAACGATCGAATCAGCATCCCGGCGTTGGACGACAGCGTATCGCCGCCTGCATAGCCCACGCCGTCCGCCGGGTCGATGGCAGGCAACGGCCAGGACTCGAGGAGACGTCCGTTCCATTCGAAGCGCACGAGTCGCGGCACCTGCCGGCCGGCGTCCTGGACCAGACCAATGAGGACCTCGAACCATCCATCGCCATCGAGATCGAGCCGCCAGCAGCCGGCCGCCCCTTCCTCGGCCGGGAGTGCGACGCGGGTGAGCACCAATGGCCCGTCGGCGACGGCGATTTCGACGCCGAGCCCTCCCTCCGCCGTCGTGTCTTCGGCTTTGACCTCGAGGTCGGCCACGTCGAAACGGCACAATTCGCGGCCGCCCGCCGGGCCCGCGCACAGTGCGACGACGATGCCGAGCGCGGCCGCTGTCGGCGTCCGACGGAGGGTAAGACTCACAGTGCCACCTTGAATTCGTGAATTTGAGGCCATATGATTTGGCACTACTCGCCTGAGAGTGCTAATAACACTCTCGTAATCTCAAAAAATTCATCAAGTTATCTATCTTCAGGAGAAGAGAGACCATGAAGATTCGTCCTTTGCATGACCGCGTGATCGTCAAGCGACTGGAAGAAGACAAGACCTCGCCAGGCGGAATCGTCATTCCTGACTCGGCCGCCGAGAAGCCCATCCGCGGTGAAGTCGTCGCTGTCGGCAATGGCAAGGTCCTCGACAACGGCCAGGTCCGCATGCTGGACCTCAAGGTGGGCGAGAAGGTGCTGTTCGGCAAGTACTCCGGCACGGAAGTGAAGGTCGACGGCGTCGAATATCTCGTGATGCGCGAAGACGACATCATGGCGGTGCTGGCCTAAGCCCCCGTCTCGCAAACAAATCGCCCAACGCTAATCGTTCAGGAGCATACGAATCATGGCTGCCAAAGAAGTCCGTTTTTCCGATGACGCCCGCCACCGCATGGCGCGCGGCGTGAACATCCTCGCCAACGCCGTCAAACAGACCCTCGGCCCGAAAGGCCGCAACGTCGTGCTCGAAAAGAGCTTCGGCGCGCCGACCGTCACGAAGGACGGTGTGTCCGTTGCGAAAGAAATCGAGCTCGAAGACAAGTTCGAGAACATGGGCGCGCAGATGGTGAAGGAAGTTGCGTCCAAGACCTCCGACGTCGCCGGCGACGGCACCACCACCGCGACCGTCCTGGCGCAGGCAATCGTGCGCGAAGGCCTGAAGGCCGTTACCGCCGGCAACAACCCGATGGACATCAAGCGCGGCATCGACAAGGCCGTGCTCGCCGCCGTCGAGGAACTCGGCAAGTTCTCCAAGCCCTGCACCGACACCAAGGCCATCGCGCAGGTCGGCACGATCTCGGCGAACAGCGACGCCAACATCGGTGACATCATCGCCAAGGCGATGGACAAGGTCGGCAAGGAAGGCGTGATCACCGTCGAGGAAGGCTCGGGTCTCGAGAACGAGCTCGACATCGTCGAAGGCATGCAGTTCGACCGCGGCTACCTCTCGCCGTACTTCATCAACAACCAGGAAAGCATGAGCGTCGAGCTCGAAGAGCCGCTGATCCTGCTGCACGACAAGAAGATCTCCAGCATCCGCGACATGCTGCCGGTGCTCGAAGGCGTCGCCAAGTCGGGCCGCGCCCTGCTGATCATCGCCGAAGACGTCGAAGGCGAAGCGCTGGCGACGCTGGTCGTCAACAACATGCGCGGCATCGTCAAGGTCGCGGCCGTCAAGGCGCCGGGCTTCGGTGATCGTCGCAAGGCGATGCTCGAAGACATCGCGATCCTGACCGGCGGCACCGTGATTTCCGACGAAGTCGGCCTGTCGCTCGAAAAGGCCGATCTGAAGGATCTGGGCCGTGCGAAGAAGGTGCAGATCTCGAAGGAGAACACCACGATCATCGACGGCGCCGGCGATCAGAAAGCGATCGAAGGCCGCGTCCAGCAGATCCGCACGCAGATCGAGGAGACCACCTCGGACTACGACCGCGAGAAGCTGCAGGAGCGCGTGGCAAAGCTGGCCGGCGGCGTGGCCGTCATCAAGGTCGGTGCCGCGACGGAAGTCGAGATGAAGGAGAAGAAGGCCCGCGTCGAAGACGCGCTGCACTCGACCCGTGCGGCCGTCGAAGAAGGCGTGGTGCCGGGCGGCGGCGTCGCACTGCTGCGTGCGCAGGGCAAGGCCCGTGCGGTCAAGGGTGACAACCACGATCAACAGATCGGTGTCGACATCCTGGTCCGTGCGCTCGAAGAGCCGATCCGTCAGATCGTCGCGAACGCCGGTGAAGAGCCGTCGGTCGTCGTCAACAAGGTCGCCGAGGGCAAGGGTAACTTCGGTTACAACGCGCAGACCGGCGAGTACGGCGACATGATCGCGATGGGCATCCTGGATCCGACCAAGGTCGCGCGCTCGGCGCTGCAGAACGCCTCGTCCGTCGCTGGTCTGATCCTGACGACCGAGTGCATGGTCGCCGAAGCGCCGAAGAAGGACACCGGTGCGCCGGCGATGCCGGGCGGCGGCATGGGCGACATGGGCGGCATGGGCATGATGTAAGACGTCTCGCGACGTTCCGCTCCGAAAGCCCCGCTCTGCGGGGCTTTCTTTTTGTGCGCCCGGCGACGCTGGCAGCAGCAGCCGTCGTCTGCTAGTCGTTTAAGTCTCTCCCCGGTGCTGTGGCAAGCTCCTTCGCAAGCGTCCTGATCGCCGTTTTCAAGGTGGATCCGGCCGCTGCCGATACCGTGATCGCAGGCGTAATCCGGAACACGAGGTGCACCGATGCCGCACGAACCGACCCTGCTCCTGACCACGATGGGCCTGCGTGATCATTTCCGCGACCAGGTATCGAGTGCGCTGCACCGGCAACACGTCGAAGTCGCGGACGGCACCGCCGGCTATCTCGTCGATCTGCTCATCCGCTATGCGCACCCCGAGCACCTGTTCAATGAGAGTCCCGACGGACGCCAGTTGCGCGCGCTCGCCGAAATCTACGCCGACGCCGTGCACGCCGAGGGCACCGAACAGCGCAACCATGCACTGAAGACGCTCGGCGACTTCGCGCTGTTCATCGCCGGAGTCTTTTCGGGCTATCTGAATCGCCGTCTCGTCGATGTCGACTATTACATCGCGATGGGCTGCGGCGCCTACCGTGACTTGCGCGATTTCGTACGCCACCGGCTGTCGCGCGAAGGCGCGCTCGTGTTCGACGAACTCTCACGCAAGTTTCCACAGCTCGTCGACGTGCTCGCGGACGTCAGCGAGGAATCGCATCTCGGTGCACGATCCGATCTGCTGCGCCAGTACGAACTGTGGTTGCGCACGCGCAGCCCGCGCGCGCTGAGGAAACTGCAGCAGCACGGCATCCACCCGACGCCGCAGGCGACCGTCCACGTCTCGCACTGAGACGCCGCACGTGCTGCTGTCCCGGTTGCAGTCGCAGCTCGCGGACTTCTATGCCGCGCCGATTCCCTACGACGTCTACGATTTCCTGATCACCGACCGCGACACCGCGGCAGCGCTGACCCCGTCCGGCGCGCCGACGGGAAACCGCGAGCGGCTGCTCGTGCGCGACGGCGAGGATCTCGAATTGTCGCTGTTCATCGATGCCGCGCTGCTCGCGGCACTCGATGTGGACGATCCGATCGTGTCCTTGCACGAAGGCAATCTCGCCGACTTCCTCGTCGCCGTCGAAGGCGTGAGCCATCTGCAGTACCTGATCTTTCGCGCTGGCCTGCAGCAGCCGGTGTCGCTGCTCGAACTGGAACTGCAGGCGGAAGTCGACAAGTACGTGACTTCGGCCGAGCTGCTGAGCAGCCAGTGCGACAACAGGCACATCCCGTCGGCCCTGCACGCGCGTCTGTTCGAGGACGTGAGCTTCGATGCAAGCCTGCCGCCCGCAGCGCAGTTGCGCTACGTGGCGGCAAACCGCCTCGCCGCGCGCTACTGCCACGCCCTGCGCCGACGCTATCCCGGTCATCATCATCAGAAAAGTTTCGTGCGCGATCTGCGCGATTTCTATCGCATGAGCGAAGGACGCAAAGTGCGGCATATCATGACCTTGGATTAGCGTTCATGCCCGGGAAATGCCGGGGAATCCAGGCACGGAGGACACGGAGAAGAAAGGGATTGAGGAAGGGCTTCGGCGACGCCCTTGGTTGGCACCACCCGGTGATCGACAGACCCAATCAATCTCTTTCCTTCATGCCCTCCGTGGCTTGATCCCGCAATGTCGACTCGTGGCAAGCCGCTCAATCTCCGACCTTCTTGTGCAGATGAGGCAGCGTGTCGGCCTGGCCGGCGCGCATGTAGCGCGCTTCGTCGCCGCTGCGCGTGACGTTCTCGTAGACACCAGCGTCCCGCTTGACGAGCTTGGTGAAGCCCTTGCTGCGCAGATCAGTGTTGCTGGTCGGGATCGCGATCGCCGGCGGCGACAGCACCTTGCGCACCGGCGCGAGAAAATCCGTGTCACCGATGTCGACTTGGCCTGCGTAGCAGACTTCGCCCCAGGTGGTCAGGTCGATGTCGATGCCGTGTCTGACCGTGACCGTGCGGCCGTTCGCTTCGCAGTGGTACTCGTAGACGGGCATGGGCGATTACTCCTTCGCGATTGTCGCGCTCAGCCTGACCGCCGGACGCGCCGTCGGACAACGGCCGCCATGACGTCGATCATGGGGTCTCGAAACGCGGCAATCCACCGACGTTTGCCTCCCAGTGGCGGCCGTCGAACTCTTCGACGGCGAGACTCGTGACGGTACCGTGGTCGAGGCAGCGGGCGTTGACGCTGTAGCCATCGGGATGCGACCGCGGCACGTAGAACGATTTGATGCCGCAGCGGGAGCAGAACAGATGCCGCGCGGTACCGGTGTTGAAACGGTATTCGACGAGCGCCACGGGATCCGTCAGCAGGCGGAAGCCCGCGGCCGGCACCAGCAGGTGGAGATAGCCCGTCATCGCGCAGATGCTGCAATTGCACGACTGCACGCGCAGATCGCGCGGCGCGTCGACTTCGAAGCGCACGGCGCCACAATGGCAGCCGCCGTGGTGCGTCACCGGTTCAGTGCCCATCATGCCTTCTCCGCACCTGATGCCTGGCCCATCCGTATAATCGCACGGACCGTTTCCGCGACCGAGGGCTACCGGCATGCTCGTCATCGAACAGATCCCCGTGCTTTCCGACAACTATGTCTACCTCGTCCACGAGCCCGATGCGGATCTGACCGCCGTCGTCGATCCCGCCGTGACGGCACCGGTCCTGGCGGCCCTCGAGGCGCGCGGCTGGCGTCTGACGCACGTGCTGAACACGCATCACCATCCGGATCACGTCGGCGGCAACCTCGATCTGAAGGCGGCGACGGGGTGTACCGTCGTCGGCCCGCGTGCCGATCGCGAGCGCATTCCCGGGATCGACGTCGCGCTCGGCGACGGCGATCTGTTCCGCTTCGGTGGCAGCACGGCACTCGTCTTCGACGTGCCCGGCCATACCCGCGGCCATATCGCGTATCACTTCGCAGGCGATCGCGCGCTGTTCTGCGGCGATACGCTGTTCGCACTCGGCTGCGGCCGCCTGTTCGAAGGCACACCGCAGCAGATGTGGCACTCTCTCGAACGCCTCCGCCGGCTGCCGGGCGACACGCTCGTCTACTGCGCGCACGAGTACACGCAGTCGAACGGCCGCTTCGCGCTCAGCATCGAGCCCGACAACGCGGCGCTGCGGGCACGCATGCAGGAAGTCGACGCCCGCCGCGCGCAGGGCTTGCCGACCGTGCCGTCGCTGCTC
>JADZCB010000190.1 GCA_020851775.1 Gammaproteobacteria bacterium | reverse complement strand
CGGCACGCATCGCGGTGATTGCACAGCGGCTCGCGCACGGTCTCGCGCCCTGTCGCGCCCTGCCGCACGTGGCCGACGTCCGCGTGCTCGGTGCGATCGGCGTCGTCGAACTGCACGCACCCGTCGATATGCGCGTACTGCCGCAGCGTTTCGTCGCGCGCGGAGTGTGGGTGCGCCCGTTCGGTCGCCTCGTCTACGTGATGCCTCCGTACATCATCGACGACCGCGATCTCGCGACCCTGACTGCTGCAATCTGCGAGGTCGTCCAGACGTTGGATCGGTGACTCCGGCTCGGCCTTGGCAGTGCCTCCGAACACCGAGATTCCCAATACAGGAGCGGCGGCAGCCGCGATTGGACGCGTGCATCCGCGTTGATGCTTATCGCGCCTGCCGGACGTCGCCGGGTTTCTTAGGGAAGCTCTGAACAAGTCCATCCAGGACTAGTTCAGAGACGGCGAGTTCGGGGCAAGCCCGTACTCGCCTTCGCGAATCAAGCGCTTACGCGCTCGACTCGCGAGCGGGCCAGCCATGGCCCGCGGAAACTCTGCTTTTGCAGAGTTTCCTTAGGCGCTACACCGCGTGCGAGAAATCGACGGCCACGCAGGGCACTCCGACAGCCTCGGCGACGCCGGGGTGGGTGATGTGGCCGGCGTGAATGTTCAGACCGTTGCGCAGGTGGCGGTTGGCGGCGAGCGCAGCCGGGGCGCCCTGGGCGGCGAGCTGCAGCACGAACGGCAGGGTCGCGTTGTTGAGTGCGTAGGTCGAGGTCTGCGGCACGGCGCCCGGCATGTTCGAGACGCAGTAGTGCACGACACCGTCGACGACGTAGGTCGGGTTCGCGTGGGTCGTCGGGTGACTCGTTTCGATGCAGCCGCCCTGATCGATCGCGACATCGACGATCACACTGCCGGGCTTCATCGACGCCAGCATCGCGCGCGTCACGAGCTTCGGGGCCGCCGCACCCGGGACCAGCACCGCGCCGATGACGAGATCGGCGCGCCGCAGATGTCGCTCGATGCTTTCGTGCGTCGCATGCACGGTGTTCAGATGGCCACCGAACTGCGCTTCGAGCGCGCGCAGCCGCGGCAGCGACTTGTCGAGCACCGTGACGCGCGCCTGCAGACCCAGCCCGATCTGCACCGCGTTGGCCCCGACGACTCCGCCGCCGATCACGAGCACGTCGCCGGCCGCGACGCCGGGCACACCGCCGAGCAGCAGGCCGGCACCGCCCATGTCGCGTTCGAGACAGCGCGCACCGACCTGAATCGACAGACGCCCGGCAACTTCGCTCATCGGGGCGAGCAGCGGCAACGAGCCGTCGTCGGCGCTGACGGTCTCGTACGCGATGCCAGTGCATCCGATGGCGACGAGCGCGCCGGCCAACGCCGCGTCCGCCGCGAGATGCAGATAGGTGAACAGCACATGACGCGCCTCGAGCATCGCGACTTCGACCGGCTGCGGTTCCTTGACCTTGACGATCAGATCGGCACCGGCGTACACCTCGGCCGCGGAATCGAGCAAGGCCGCACCGGCCTGGCGGTAGCGATCGTCCGTGGCGCCGATACCGGCGCCGGCGCCACGCTGGACCAGGACGGTGTGCCCCTGGGCGTGCAACTCGCGCACGCTGCCGGGCGTCAGCCCTACGCGGTATTCGTTCGCCTTGATTTCGGTAGGGACTCCGATGCGCATGCCGGTCTCCTTGCTGATGGGCACGTCGCCACCGTCGGACGACGGCGCGCGGCAGGCCCGCACCGATTATCTGCGACAATCCACCGGACTTTCGAGCCGCGGCGATGGCCTCGGGTGCGGCGCCGGGCCGCAGCGTCCACCAGAAACCCGCGAGGACCTGTCAGCGATGACGACCGAACCTGTCGACGAACCTGCCGCGCCCCCGCCGTCGTGGCGTCCGGACTTTTCGGATGCCGTCGCGCGCGCGTGCGCGAAATGGCCGAACGTGCCCGATTGCCACGGCTGGCTGTCGCTCGATCGGCGCGGCCGCTGGCGCATCGCCGAGGGGCTCATCACCCACCCGGGCACGATTGCGTTCCTGAATGCCCATTATGCGCGTGACGACGACGGTCGCTGGTATGTCCAGAACGGCCCGCAGCGGGTGTGGGTCGATCTCGAACTCGCGCCGTGGATACTCGCCGTCGAACCGGACGGCAGTCTGCGCACGCAGACCGGCGAGACGGTCGCGGCGACCGGCGAGATCCACATCACCGAGCATGGCGATGTCCTGCTCGCGACGGCGCGCGGGCTGGCCGCGATAGCCGATCGGGATCTTGACGCATTCGCGCGGGAATTCACCACGCAGGACGGTGCGCCGGTCCTCGAAGCCCTCGCCGCGCTGACGCCCGACGCGGCGCTCGATCTGCGCGATCGCGCCGGACGGCATCACCGCGTGACGGCCGCCGCCGAGACCCGGATCCTCGAACGTCACCACGTGCAGCGCCGGCCGCGCCCGTGATCCCCGTACACGACGACAACCCGGTCACGGTGACACCCGTCGTCACCTGGGCCCTGATCGCGGGCTGCGTCGCGGTGTTCGTCTGGCAGCTTGGCCTCGGCGATCGCGGCAACCAGCTCGCGGCCTTTCGCTATGGCGTCGTGCCGGCCGTGCTGCTCGGTGAGGCTGCCCTGCCGCCCGAGGTCGCGGTGGTGCCGGCGTCGCTGACGGTGCTCACCTCGATGTTCCTGCACGGCGGGTTTCTGCACCTCGCCGGCAACATGCTGTACCTCTGGATTTTCGGCAACAACGTCGAGGACGCGCTCGGGCACGGCCGCTATCTCGCGTTCTATGCGCTGAGCGGTCTCGCCGCCGCGCTCGCCCAGGCGCTGCACGTCCCGGACTCGACGATCCCGATGATCGGAGCGAGCGGCGCGATCTCCGGCGTGCTCGCGGCCTACCTGCTGTACTATCCGCACGCGCGGGTGACGGTGCTCGTGCCCCTGGGTTTCGTGCTGTACACGGTGCGCTGGCCGGCGGTCATGGTGCTCGGTCTGTGGTTCGTCATGCAGGTTGGCAGTTCGCTGCTCGCCCGCCCGGACCAGCCCGGCGTCGCCTGGCTCGCGCACATCGGCGGCTTCGCGGCCGGCCTGCTGCTCGCCGTCGTCCTGCGTCCGCCACGGCGCTGAAGCCCGCCCGCCGGCCGCGTAGAATTATCAGCATGTTTCGATGTTGGGGTCGTAAGCCTCTGTCCACTCAATGTACGATGGAATCGATGCCATGACCGTAATCGGCGGAACGGAGCTGCCGCCCTCTTCGATGGACACGCGAACCGCACCCGTGATGGAACTCAGCGACACCGCCCTCCTGAACGTCCGCGGGCGCCAGCTCGAACGGCTGTTGCGCGAGAGCACGCTCGAGTGCGGCGTCGGTGTCGCGGGCCTCGTGCTCGCGGTCGTGGCCTTGCTGGGGCAGGTGGCGCAGATTCCGCTGTACGGCTGGGCCGCAGTCGCCGCGACGATGTATGCGGCCCGTTGCAGTGTGCTCGGCGCCTGGCGCCGCGCCGACAGCACGGCGCAGATGGCACCGCGCTGGCACGTCATGTTCGTCATCACCGTCGTCGGCACCGCGCTCGCGTGGGGCGGCATGGCGGCCTGGGTCGCCGCCACCCAGGGCCTCGAAGCCAGCGAGCCGCTGTTGCTGCTCGCGATCGCGGTGACGATCGCGACCGTCACCCTGCTCGCCGGCTCTCTGCCGTGCGCGCTCGCGAGTACGCTGGGTACCCTGTTACCGCCGGTCTTCGGACTGCTGATGCTCGGCTACCGCGAGGCACTGATCGTCGCCGTGGCGCTGGTGTTTGCCGGCGTGGTCGCCCTGCTCGGCGCGCGGCTGCTCCGGCAACGCATCTGGGAAGCCGCGATGCTCCACGGCGAGAACGAGCAACTTCGCGGCTATCTCGACCAGCGCCGTGATCAGATCGAGAAACTGCAAGTCGAACTGAAGACCACGCAGAGCAAGCGCGATCAGGTCGAGCAGAACCTGCGCCGCAATGCCGCCGATCTCGGGCTCGTGCAGGGCAAGGCGAAGGCCCTGGCGGAAACCCTCGAACGCATTTCACCGCTCGACCAGGTCACCGGGCTCGACAACCGCCGGCACTTCGAGCAGACCGTCGACGCGGAATGGCGACGCGCGGCGCGCGACGGCAAGCCGGTGTCGATGCTGATCGTCGACGTCGACGATTTCGATACCTACGTCGATGGTTACGGTCGTCAGGCCGCCGACACGCTGCTCAAGCGCATCGGCCACACGCTCAAGGGTTTCGGCCGGCGTGCCGGTGACACCGCCGGCCGCTACGACGAAGCGCGACTTGCGCTGCTGCTGCCGGGCTGCGACGCGCGCAATGCGACGCGCGTCGCCGAGGCCCTGCGCAAGCGCGTCGAAGCGCAGCGCATCCCGCACACGCAGGCCCGCGGTCGCAGCTCGCTGACGGTCCACGTCGGGGTCGCGATGCTCAAGCCGACGCGCGCATTGCCGCCGGCCGAGCTCGTCAAACGCGTCGAGGCGGCGCTCTACGAGGCGCGCTTCCAGGGCGGGAACAAGGTCGTCACCTACCAGCCACTGAACAAGCTCCGGCTCGAACGCTGGGATCTGCCGATCGACGGCGTGTTGAGCGAACAATCGCTGATCCAGAAGCTGCTGGTCTGGGGTTACGACACCCACCAGGAACTGCTGCAGCCGGGTAGCGTCGTCGAGCCCCGCATCCTCGCCGACGAACTGGTCCTCGCGACGCTGGGAGGGGAACTCAGGCTCGATATCGAGGGCCATACGATGGCACTGAAATCCGGCGACTGCGTGTTCGTGCCGGCGGGCGTCGAGGTCGGCATGGAGGTCGTCGGTGCGCGACCCGTGATGATGTTCACCGCCGCCCGGCATCGCTGAACCGCCGAGCACGAACACCGCGCGAGGATGCTGCTCCATGCCGTGAAGCGTAGTTGCGCCCGGCCGGCCGCAGCACAGATCGTCCGTTCAACCGTCCAGGAGACTTTCCGCATGAACCGTTTGCCGTGGGTCGTCGCCGGCCTTCTCGCCGTCGCGCCCGTCTTTGCCCAGGAAGCCTTGTTGAAGTCAGACACCCAGAAGAGCAGCTATGCGATCGGTCTCACGACGGCGCAGAGTGTCCTGCGCCAGGGTGTCCAGATCGAATACGACTCCTTCGTGCTCGGCGTGCGCGATGCGCTCGAAGGCGTGACGCCGCGACTGACGCAGGAGCAATTCCACGCCGCCCTGAACAACGCGACGAAGTCGGTCAACGATCGCTTCAAGGAGCAGGCTCAGGCGAATCTGAAAGCGGGCCGCGACTTTCTCGCCAAGAACAAGACGGCGGAAGGCGTGACCGAACTTTCGAGCGGCCTGCAATACAAGGAACTGCGCAAAGGCGCGGGCAAGCACCCGCAGGCCAGCGACTCCGTCCTCGTGCATTACACCGGGACGCTGCTCGACGGCACCGAATTCGACAGCTCGAAGCGCCGTGGTGAACCCGCCGAACTCGGCCTTGGCAGCGTCATTCGTGGCTGGCAGGAAGTGCTTCCGTTGATGACGGTCGGCTCGCGCTGGCAGGTGTTCATCCCGCCGCAGCTCGCCTACGGCGCGAAAGGAGCGGGACCGATCGGGCCGAACGAAACGCTGATCTTCGAGATCGAACTGCTCGAAATCCGCAAGTGACGGCGGTTGTTCACGACGCCGCAGACCACGGCTGACAAAGATCGGCGGTGCGGTGACGGGATCGCAGCGCCAGCAGTTCGTCGCCGACGACGCTTGCCCGCCAGCCGCTCGCGAAACGCGGCGCTTCGTCACCCCAGATCAACTGTTCGAGATCGCGCCGCGCAGCGAGCAGGGTCGGGGCGACCTTCGCCGCGGCGGCCCGTTCGCGCACGAGCTGCTGGTATTCCGCCAGCAGGCGAGTGCCGTCCGGCGTCAGGCGCGGCGGGCGCGGTCCCGGATTCGGCGGCGTCAGCGTCTGATCGCTGCAAATCGCGAGCAGCGTCTCGCCATGTCGGCGTACGGTCGCCGGCGGCAGGCCCTGAAGCTCGGCGAGTTCGCCGATCCGCTGCGGCTGACGACGTGCCAGCAGCAGCAGGAGATCGTCGCGCAGTATCCAGTTGCGCGGCCGATCGGCGCGCCGCGCCATGTCTTCGCGCCACTCGGCGAGGGCGGCCGCGACCGTCAGCGCCCGCCCCTCGAGCTGCGTCAGTCCTTTCACGCGCTGCCACGCCGGCGCGAGGTCGTCGCGCCCGCCGACCAGACGCGCGCATTCCTCCTCGAGCCAGCCCATCTTGCCTTGAGTCGCCAGCTCATGCGCCATCGCCTCCCACACCGGCGGCAGGTACGTGACGTCGAGCGCCGCGTAGCGCAACTGCTCGGCGCTCAACGGGCGCTGCGCCCAGTCGGTGCGCGTCTGCGACTTGTCGATGACGATATCGCAATAATGTTCGACGACGCCGGCATAGGCGATCTGATCGGAAAGGCCGAGCAGCGCCGCGGCGATTTGCGTGTCGATCAGCGGCTGCGGGGTGCCGGCGCCCAACGGCGCGAGCACTTCGAGGTCCTGTCGCGCGGCGTGCATCAGCTTCGGCTGGCGTGTCGCGGCGAGCCAGGCGCCGATGGCGGGCAGGTCGATGTCACCGAGCGGGTCTATCCCCCATGCGCCGTCGGGTGTTCCGATCTGGAGAAGACAGAACCGCGGATAATAAGTGTCGACCCGCATGAACTCGGTGTCGAGCGCCAGCAGCGGCGCACGTTCGATCGCGGCCAGCGCCTCGGCACAGGCCGCCCGTGTGCTGACGAGCCGCATCGCCTCAGGTGGCGCCATGGTCGAACGGCACCGGTATCCGGACAGAGTGCCGGTACGACGGATGGAGGCGGACTGCAGTGCGGGTCACGGGATTTTCCACGATTGGCAATGGTCGGATACGCTACACTACCGGACCACGTCGGCCATAGCCGGGCGGGTCCCGCGAGCCTCCGAACGAACCCCTGGGTGCGATTCACCGTATGAAAAGACGTTTCGCCGGCGCCTTGCTCGCCGGACTCCTGGCGCTGATCGGCAATGTCCAGGCGCTGGCCCCGACGGTCGCCCTCGATGCCCTGAAGCCGCAACCCGAACACCGCCGCGCGACGCGTCTGATCACCCATTTCATCGCGAACTACCACTACAAGAAGGCGCCGCTCGACGATGCGCTGTCGCAGGTGATCTTCGACAACTATCTGAAGGCGCTCGACCCGACGAAAAGCTACTTGTTGCAGTCCGACATCGACGAGTTCGGCGCCTTCGCGACCGAACTCGACGACGACCTGCGCAATTCCGATCTGCAGACGATCTACGATCTCTTCGTGCGCTTTCGCGAACGTGTCGAAGCGCGCATGCCACACGCCATCGCGCTGCTCGATCAGCCTTTCGATTTCAACGTCGACGAATCCTTCGATTTCGATCGCGAAGACGCGGCGTGGGCGGCCAGCGCGACGGAACTCGACGAACTGTGGCGCAAGCGCGTGAAGAACGACGTGCTTTCGCTGCGCCTGTCGGGACGCAAGCCGGACGCCATCAAGGACACGCTCCGCAAGCGTTACGAAGGGCTGATGCGCCAGACCGCACAGTACAACAGCGAGGACGTGTTCCAGACCTTCATCAATGCCTACACCACCGCGATCGATCCGCATACGGCCTATTTCTCGCCCCGGACCTCGGAGAATTTCAAGATCCGCATGAGCCTCTCGCTCGAAGGCATCGGCGCCGTGCTCCAGAGCGACAACGAATACACTGTCGTGCGCGAAATCGTGAAAGGTGGACCGGCCGATCTCAGCAAGAAACTGCACGAAGGAGACCGCATCGTCGGCATCGCGCAGGGGACCGACGGTGAGGCGGTCGACGTCGTCGGCTGGCGGCTCGACGAGGTCGTCGATCTGATCCGCGGTCCGAAGGGCTCCGTCGTCCAGCTGCAGGTGCTGCCGAAAAGTGCCGGCCCGGACGGTCCGCCGCGCACGCTGAACCTGACGCGCAACACGATCCAGCTCGAAGAGCAGGCCGCGCAGCAGCGGATCCTCGAGGTCGGCAAGGGCGAGCAGGCGCGAAAGATCGGCATCATCGAAGTGCCGACGTTCTACATGGACTTCGAAGGCCGCATGAAAGGTGATGAGAACTATCGCAGCACCACGCGCGACGTGCGCCGGCTCATCGGCGAGCTGCAGAAGGCGAAAGTCCAGGGCCTCATCATCGACCTGCGCAGCAACGGCGGCGGTTCGCTGTCCGAAGCCACGGAGCTGACGGGTCTGTTCATCGACAACGGCCCGGTGGT
>JADZCB010000189.1 GCA_020851775.1 Gammaproteobacteria bacterium | reverse complement strand
CGGTGCCGGTACCGATGCCGCGTACGAAGCGGCCTACGGCACGGCGATCACCGATCCGCGCAACACGACGCGCGACGGCCTCTTCCCGACCGCGAAAGTGATCGAAGGTCACGACTTCATCGGCGAGCAGTGGCCAAATGCCGCGGCCGTCGAGGATGACGACCCGATCGACATCCAGGGTCACGGCACGCACGTGTCCGACATCATCGCCGGGCACTCGGCCGACGGCGTTCACAAGGGTGTCGCACCGGGCGCCAGCCTGATCGTTGCCAAGGTGTGCAGTTCCGTCGCGACTTCCTGCAATGGCGTCGCACTGATGCAGGCGATGGATTACATGCTCGATCCCAACGGCGACGGCTCGATGGATGACGCGGTCGACGTGATCAACATGTCGCTCGGGTCGAGCTACGGCCAGATCCAGGACGATCTGTCCCTCGCGAGCGCGAACGCCGTCAAGGCGGGTGTGGTCGTGGTGGCCTCGGCCGGCAACAGCGCCGACCGGCCGTTCATCACGGGCTCACCGGCAGCGACACCGGAAGTCCTGAGCGTCGCGCAGACGGAAGTACCAAGTGCGCTTGCCTATCCGTTGATCGTCAACTCCCCGGCGAGCATCGCGGGCAGTTACACCAACACCGCCACCGTCGAGTGGGCGCCGGTCGAGGGCCGCAGTGTCACCGGTGATGTCGTGCCGGTCGCGACGCTCGCGTGCAACGGCCAGGCGCTACCGGCAAACCTTGCAGGCAATGTCGCGCTGATCAATCGCGGCTCGTGCGCGATCAGTCAGAAGGTGCGCAATGCGACCGATGCCGGCGCGACCGCGGTCATCCTCGGCCTGGTTGCCGCGGGCGATGCGGTGTCGTTCTCGAACGGCGGTGAATGCGCGCCGGACGGCAGCGATTGTGCTCCGACCCTTGTCATTACGCAGGCTGTCGCGAACTCGATTCGCGCGGCGATCAGTGGTGGCTCCGCGGTGAATGTCACGATCTCGGACGCTGCTGCGCAGTCGCGCAAGGGCTGGATCGTGGGCACGTCTTCGCGCGGGCCCTCCACGAGCTTCGCGGCGATCAAGCCCGAGATCGGCGCGCCCGGCGCGTCGGTGTCGGCGATCGCGGGCACGGGTACGGGTGAGGAGGCGTTCGGTGGCACCTCGGGCGCAGCGCCGATGGTGTCGGGCTCGGCGGCGCTGCTGCTGTCGAAGGATGCCTCGCTCACGCCGACGCTGGTCCGCGCGCTCCTGGCGAACAACGCGGATCCCGAGATCTACCAGCGTGCGCTCGTCGGTGAGGGCAAGGTGCTCACACCGATCACCCGCATCGGCGGCGGTGAAGTGCGCGTCAATCGCGCGCTTGAGTCCCGCACGGCGATGTGGGATGAAGACACGAAGACGCCGGCGCTGTCCTTCGGCTATCACAGTGTCAGCTATCCGATGGTGCTCAGCCGCACCGTCAAGGTACGCAATTTCTCGTCGAAGACGCGCCGCTACTCGGTGCACAAGTCGTTCCGTTACGACGACGATGCGGCGAGTGGTGCGGTCACGGTGATGGCGCCACCCTCTGTGACTGTGCGAGGCCATGGCACGGCGACCTTCCGGGTGCTGCTGGCGATCAATCCCGCCAAACTCGGCGACTGGCCATGGGCCAATGGCAGCGGCGGCTCGCAGGGCGGCAACGGCTCACTGCTGCAATCTGTCGAGTACGATGGCTACATCACGCTGAAGGACGGCGCTGACGAAGTGCACGTGCCCTGGCAGGTGCTGCCGAAGAAGGCGGCGCTGGTGCAGGCGCTTGGCGATCGGGTCGTGATTCCGGCCGGTCAGACGAGCGCATCGTTGCGCCTGATCAACCTCGCCTACGCGAAGGCAGGTGTGGTCGAGCCGTTTGCGCTGCTTGGCACGAGCGCGCGCATCCCGGCCTCGCAGCTCCCGGGCCCTGGCGACAACTTCGCCGTGGTCGATCTGCAGGCGGTCGGTGCGCGTCTCGTGGGCATCCCGGCGGGTCTCGGTGGACTCGGCCTGCAGGTGGCTGTCAGCACCTGGGGCATCCGGGCGCATCCGAGCTACCCGGCCGAGTTCGACGTCTACCTCGACGTCAATGCCGACGGTACCGACGACTTCGTGATGTACACGGCGGAGTCGGGCGGGTTCGCGGCCACCGGCCAGACGCTCGTCAATATCGTGAACCTCGCCACGGGTACCGGGGCGGCGTACTTCTACGCCGACACGGATCTCGAGACGGGCAACGTGATCATGACGATGCCGCTGGCGCCGTTTGGCATCAGCGCGAGCTCGCAGCTCGGCATCTCGGTGCTGGCGTTCGACAACTACTTCACGGGGAATCTGACCGATTCCATCGACGGCCGGATCTTCACGCCGTCGCTGCCGAGGTTTGACGTGTCGGCGCCGCCCGCGGCCGGGGTGGATCCATTCGGGCTTGCCACGCTCACCGTGATGGCGGTACCGGGTGGTGACGCCGCGTCGCCGTCGCAGGATGGCCTGCTGTTCTTCTATCGCAGTGCGAACAAGGGCCTCGAGGCCGACGCGATAGCGGTCCAGCAGAACTGATCGGGCAGGTTGCCTTGATTGCACGCCCCGGTGGAGAAATCTGCCGGGGCGTTTTTCTTCGGGCTACGGGCTG
>JADZCB010000188.1 GCA_020851775.1 Gammaproteobacteria bacterium | reverse complement strand
TTCAGCAAGTGGTGGAATCGGGTATCCGGCCTGTCGGCGCTGGGCGCCGCGGACGCAGCGTGGTGCGGTACCGTTCGGATGAAGACCGTACCGAGTGTAAGGGCGTGCACCGCGAAAAAGGAAGCGAGAGGATGCGGACCGCAATGGCTTGCATCGCGCCTGCCGGGGTCTGGGCTCTTCGCAGGAGCGGCGGCAGCCGCGATTATGCGTATGCCGATTGGTAAATCCCGTCATCGCGCCTGACGGCGCGGCTGCACGGAACGCCGCGGATTGAGCTGAAGAAGGGAGCGGACCCTTCCGGCGTGGGGTGCGGCCGAAAGAAAAGGGCCGGCGAGAGCCGGCCCTGAAGACACATGAGACCGGAAGAGCCTCTTAGAAGTAGAAGCTCACGCGGGCAAAAACTTCGTCGGCGAAATCCAGGGTCTCGATGACGTCGTCGTTTAAGTCAGGCGAGAAGTCCTGGAGGATGTTCGCGTAGAGGTCGAACTGCCAGTCGGTGCTCGGCTTGTAGCGCAGACCCGGCTGCAGCAGCACACCGCCCTGGATGTCGATCAGCATTGCGAAGTCCGCGCGCCAGATCAGGTTCGGGAACGGCTGCTGGAACGCGAAGGACACGTAGTTCGCGCTGTCGTTGCCTTCGGGACGGCCGCAGCGGCTGGTGTCGGTTTGCAGGGCCGGGTCCGGCAGGCAACGCACGTCGTCGTCAAAATCGTGCTGCATGCCCGACAGGTGGCGACCGAACAAATCAGATTCGGTCTTGTGCATCCACTGCGCAACGAGGTAGGTCGCCGGCAGCGCCGTGAACACGTTGTGATACTTCTCCAAGATCAACGCCGACGAGACTTCGTCCTCGACGATGTAACCATCACCACGCAGTTCAAGGCCAGTGAAGACCTTGTCCGGTGTGTAGCTTACCTCACCACGGACGATCAACTGATCGAGCCATGAACCCGGTTCGGATTCGAAGATGTAGTTGAACGACGCGCCGAAGATGCTCTCGCGCTTGAACTCACGCGTGATGTAGCCGCGCGGGAATGCGAATGAATTGTAAAATGCATCCAGCGTGGCGCGCGCATTGACGACCTGATATGGGTCGCGGCTGGAGTTTGGCGCACACCCATTCGCACCTGAGCACAAGGTATCAAAGAGCTGCTGCGGCGTGCCGAGTCCGAAATTCGCGCCCGCGAGCGTGTTCGCATTCGTTCCGCTGGCGTTCGTGGCGCCACCGTTTAGAAAGCCCAGTGTTCCTTCGGTCGGGTTGAGACGCGATTTACCCGACGTCGAATACCAATCGGCCCACGACGAAGTGCCGACAGGGTCCGGAGTCGCATCGGAGCCGCAAAGGCCATTCGAGAGGGGAGTTTCGAGTTCCGTAATGTCATCGACGCCGTTACCGTTCGTATCCGCGGCGATTCCCGGCGTAACACCCACCGAGCGGAGAATCGCTGCGGTGCCGTTATTCGGACCGAAGCAGAACGGGTTCGCCGTGCCGTCGCTCAGTACCGTCGGCGCGTCGTCCCAGCGCACCACGCCGTCCGGATTGCGACGGTTCACCGCCATCACGCCGAGGGTCAGCTTGTCGGTGACTGGCATGTTGAGGCGGAAGCCGAAGTTCAGCGTGTTGCGCGCTTCATCGAATTCGCCGAGCTTATCGCTCCAGCTAAAACCCGACGCGACGACGTTGTACGGCGTGTTGGTGCCGACGATCGTCGTCGGTGCGAACATCTGCACGAAGGTGTCGAGTTCGAAGCCGTTGTCGAAGGTGTAGCTCGCGCGCACCGCCGGCGAAGCGACACGCTTGTCGGCGAACTCTTCGGCTGCGACATCGAGCGTGAAGTGGCGGCGCGTGTCGAGTCCGTTCGGCACGTCGAAGACGCGGAAGAAGTAGGCCTCGCCCCAGGCGATCTGCTGCTGGCCTACGCGCACCCATAACGGCCCCGAGTTGTAATCGAGGTAGGCCGCCGGCACGTCGACGATGAAGCTCGGCGAGTTCCATTCGAGCACGTTGCCGGCGCGACCGCCGTGCCAGCCGGTGCCGGTCGAGCGGAACAGATCGCTGGTGAATGCGTCGCCGAAATTGCTGACGGCATCACCGAACGCACGGAACTTGACAAAGGTCTTGATGTTGTCGGTCCACTGCGCCTGGATGTCGATCTCCGCGCGCGTGGCGAACATGTTGAAATTGTTTTCCTCGCGAGCCGCCGTACCGAAACTTCCGCAGTTTGCGTTTTGGCAAGCGCCGAGCATGCGGCCCGCCACCGTCCCTGCCTGCGGATTTAGACCGCCTGGAGGGATAGGATTGGCGAGAAAGAAGTTCGGGTTGGTATTGACGTTCCCGATCGAGTTCCGAAACGTTCCGTTGTCGTACGGCGCGCCCTTGGCGGTTGTCGCACCCAGCAACGTATTTGGAACGACCCGCCCCATATACGGATGCCCGCTCTGGTTGAACGGATTCTCGTCATCCGTCACCGAGATCGCGATTTCCTGGCGCACGAAGCCCGTGATGTTGAAATCGACGGCTTGTGCGGCGCCTGATGCCAGCAGGCCGACGGTTGCGCCGCCGGTCAGCATCGCCCGCAAGATGTAGTTCTTGTCCACTCCCGCTCTCCTCATGTGTAAACGGTTGCCTTCGTCCCCCGCCGGGTGTCGGCGGCACCTGCCGCGGGCCCCGCGCTGGCTTTATCGGTTGTCACGCCGCGTTGCTTGAGTGCAACAGTTATTGGTCTGCCGGGCCGAAATTGACGCGCGCAAGCGACGCCTTGGCCATTTTGTCGCAATCTAGCCCAATACACCCCAATGATCAATAACGTCACTCCCCCAGTTGAGATGGTTTCGAAGCAGCGATCGGACAGCGGTTGGCGCGGCCCGTGAATACGGACCGCGCGGTGGTTTGCTTCAACGCAATACGCGCGCGATCGTGCCCTGGTAGCCGGCGATGTAGATGACTTCCTGAACCATCGCGCCACCGTCGCCCTTGACTTCCGTTTCGCCCATCGCGACCGGGACGTACCAGTTGCGGACCACGTCGAGTTCGTGCGACGCCGTGAAATGCTGGCCGCCGTCGCTGCTCCGGAGCAATGCGCGCATGCCGGTGGCGACGACCTCGCCGTGCGAAGAAGCCCAGACGCCGAACAGGTTCGCGTTGGAGCCCGTGTCGAGTTCCGTCCACGTCGCCCCATTGTCGGTCGACTTCATCGCGAGCCCTTCCTGGCCGACCGCGTAGGCCGTGCCATCAGGCAGCACGTGCATCGCGAAGATCGACTTTTCGCCCTTGTGCGCGAGTTGGAAGGTCTCACCGCCGTCGTCTGAGGTGATGACGTAGGCAAACTCGGCTCCGATCAGGATACGTCCGTTGTCCTGGACGTCGACGGCATAGATGTGCGGCTCGTAGCCATCGTCGCGAAACGAGGCCCAGTCGACCGGCCGCTGCTCCCAGGTCTTGCCGCCGTCCTTCGAACGCAGGATCGTGCCGAACTCGCCGACCGCGATCGCCAGCCCCGCCTGGTTGACGCCGACGTTCAGCAGGCGGCTCTCGCTGTTGCTCTGGCCCGGCGTCCATTTGCCGTCGGCACCGCCGACGAGCACCGTGCCGCGCTGGCCGACGATGATCTTGTGCTCACCCTCGATCGCGATGCCGAAGAGCCCGAACTCGGTACCCGAGTCGCCTTCGGTCCACGTCGCACCACCGTCCTTCGTTTCGAGCAGCTTGCCGGCCGCCCCGACCGCGAGGCCGTTCTTGCCGTCGATCACCATGGCGTACAGCGCGTCGTGCGGGATGCCCTGGCGCACGACGGCGAGTTGCTCCGGGGTCTCCGCATCCTCGGCGACGACGGGTGCGGCGCCGAGGAGACCGAGACCGAGCGACAGACCGAACGCTGCCCCGAGCAGCACGCGGGCACCGCGTCCGATGGTTTGATTGATGATGTTCACAGTGTCCTCGTTGCAGCCAATACCAGATTTGAACATTGCGCGCTCTCTGTTCATGCCATGTGCGCGGACAGGTCCACCTTCTCCGAAATGAGCTGGTGCTCGGAGGAGATGAACTTCGGCTTGACCCACCACACGAGCAGCGGCAGCACGATCAGCGAAATGATCATGTTGATGGTCATCACCATCACGAGCAGCAGCCCCATGTCGGAGAGGAACTTCAGATCCGACAGGAAGTACCACGGCAGGATGCTGATCAGCACGATCGTCGCGGTGAAGAAAATCGCCTTGCCGGAGGTCTGGATCGCACGCTGAATCGCCGTGCCGTAGTGCTGCGAGTCCTGGAACTCCTCGCACATGCGGCTGACGAGATAGATGCCGTAGTCGATGCCGACACCGATGCCGATGCTCGCGATCGGCAGGCTGTTGACGTCGAGCCCGATGCCCATCAGCACCATCACCGACTCGAGCATCGCATTCGACAGGTTCACCGGGATCAGCAGGATGATGCCGGCGACCGGCGAGCGATAGGCCAAACTCGTGACGAAGAAGATCAGCAGATTCAGCAGGCCCAGGATCACCCACTTGTTGTCGTGCACGACGTCGTTGACCGACTGCTGGAGCGCAATTGCGCCCGTCGCGAGCCGGATGCGGAAGTTCTCGTGGTCTTCGCCGACCGCGGCGACTGCACGTCGCGCCTGATCGAGCGCCACGTCGACCGTTTCCTGCTTGTTGTCCTTGTACCAGAGCGACAGCGTGCCGTTCTGCATCGTGAAGTCGGATACATGGCCGTAGTTCTTCGCGTTCGAGCCGAGCAGCAGTGCCGTGACGGCGCCATCGACCGCCTGATCGGACGGATCGATCGGACCCCATTTCGGATTACCGCCGCCGAACAGGCGGTTCGCCTCCGGCAGGTAGTCTGCGAAGGACAGTGTCGCTTCCGGCGGCGTCGGCTCGGCTTCGAGCAGGCGCTGGATCTTGAACATCGTCGACAGCGTCGCCGCCTGACGCAGGATGCGCGGCGCCTGCTCGCCCTCCCCTTTGGTCTCGAACACGATTTCGAGCGTCATCAGGCCCGGGAAATGCGAGTTGATCGCCCGCACCGCGGTGTTGAACTCGGAATCATCGAACAACAGATTGCTGCCTTCGACCGGATTGCCGATGCGCAACTGGAGCATCAGGTAAATCGCGATGACCGACAGCACACTCATGACGATGGTGGTCGGCACGGCGCGCTTGCCGTGGCTCAGATTGCCGATGAAGCCGAGCATCGAAATAAGGCTGTCGTGCCAGGTCTTTTTGTCGGACTTGCCGATCAGCACATCCACGTTCTTCGGTGTCGGCAGGTAGGACGCGAGCAGCGCGGACAGGAACACGTCGGTCGGGATCAGCGCCGTTGCCCACCAGCCGGTGAAGATCGCGAAGCGCTCCATGACCGGGATCGGCGCGATCGCGATCAGGTAGAGACACAGCATGTCGGTGATGATGCCGAGCGTTCCCGGCGCCATCATCACGCCAAGCGAGAGCTGCGCTGCCTTCCTCTTGTCCTTCACCTCGTGGAGGATTTCGTAGTAGCGCTCCAGATACTGCACGCAGTGCGAGAACGCACGTGCGACGAGCAGCATCGGTACCACCATGATCAGCGGCTCGATCGGCTGCTTCAGCCAGCCCGTAAGACCGAAACCCCAGATGCCGCCGACGATGCTGACGGTGATCGGCGCGACGACGCCGGGGATGTTGCGCATGTAGACGATCAACGAAAGGATCAGCGCCGCCGCCGTGATGCCGAAGATCGTCAGCATCTGCACCTGATAGGTGTAAACCCAGCCCGTCAGCATCGGCTGGCCGGCGGCAAAGATTTCGTGCTTGTCGTCACGCTCGCGCTGGACCATGTCCTGCACGTACTTGAAGGTTTCACCGTAGTCGAGCGAGCGCTCGATGAAAGTCGCCTGGACGATCGTCGCGGTCTCATCGTGCGAAATCAGGAAGGTGCGGACGTTGTTCGCCTTGTCGACGCGGCTCCTGAATTCCTCGAGTTCCTCGTCCGTTTCCGGCGCCTTCGCGTCCATCATCGCCTTGACGTCGACGCCGTAGGGCGTCGCTTCCGCATAGCGCGCCTTTTCGGTTGCAATCGAGATGATCTGATCGTGGTCGACGGACGGCGCGAGGTCGATGTCGCGCGTCATGTTCCAGATCTTGGCCAGCGTGTCCTTGTTGTAGATGGTGTTGCCATCGGTGCGCTTGACCATCATGACGACGGTCAGCGGGTTGCCGAAGTTGCCGTGCGCCTTGTAGGTCTCTACGAAAGGATGATCCTTGGGAAAGAGATCCGAAAAGATCGTCCTGATCTCGACTCGCGTCAGCCCGACCGCGAAGAACGCGGTGATCGCCATCAGGATGGCGAGCGACAAGCCGCGGTTGTTGATCACCCATGCCGCGAATCGATGGCGAAGTCCCATATCTGTTGCAACCTAGGTTAGGGCGACGGGCAATCCGGACGGATGACGGCGGCAACGACCGACGCGCGGCGGACGACCTCGGCGGAATCCCTTTGGTAGTACGAATTGTTGTGTTGTGTGGTTCGGGCTGGCGTGCATCACACACACTCGTCGGGTGCGCGAACGCAATCGACCCCGCCTTGGCACCGCATCCCCGCGATACCCCGTATTCATCATATTTATGTGATGAAACCGCCCGTTTTTGCGGACTTGGCTGGACTATATGGAGCCGGTATGAGGGTGTCAATTAGGGTGACGAAGTCGAATTGTGCTATTGCAGCGCAGCAGATCGTAGGACAATTTTTCCGGCAGCGGCACACGCTCGCGGTGTGGCCATGCGCGCGCCGACGCTATTGAACTCGCCTGCATCGTCACGCAACACTACCGGCTCGATTCAATGCGTCGGATGTCGGGTCATGGCTTCGCAATCCGCACAACTGCCCGTTGCACGCGAAGGCGTCGTGCCTTCACGACGCGCCCAGGAAGTGCTGGCGCTGATTGAGCAGATCCTGCTGCGCGAAGGATTTGCCGGATTGACGGTCGGCGAAATCGCCGAGCGCATCGGCTGCTCCAAGCGGACGATCTACGAACTGGCACCGAGCAAGCGTGAACTCGTCACGCGCATCATCGATGCGTTCTTTCGTGACATTCGCGAGGCAGGCACGGTGGCGGCTGCGGCCGAAACGGAGCCGGCGCGCCAGGTCTACGTCTATCTGCAGGCCGGCGTGAACGCAGCCTCGCGCCTCAGTGCGCAGGCGGTCGCCGACATCGACCAATGGAAGCCGACGCGTCAGCTCTGGCAGACGCACGTGCGTCTGCGCGTGCAGGGGCTGCGAGAACTGCTGGAAGCGGGAATCGCGCGCGGTGCGTTCCGGGACGTCAATCCCGCATTCGTCGCCGAAGTCGTCTTCGCCGCCCTCGATCGGCTGCGTCAGCCCGACTTTTATCGCAGCACGCGCGTCTCGGCCGTCGCCGCCTTCCAGGACTATTACCGCATCCTGCTGACGGGACTGCTGGCCGCGCCGGAGACGACGTCGACGTGAGGTCGTCGCGGGCGCGGAGGTCCGCGCGACGGTCAGCGCGCGGCGTCCGGGCTATGCGCCCAGTGCCGCGCACCGGGCGACCACACGTTCGGGTTCGGCATCCACGGGAATGACGCCATACACCAAGGCACCGGCCGGCACCGACGGCGCCGCGTCGCCGCGCCAGTAGGCTGCGGGCAGTCCACCGCCGACGCGCGGCCTGCCGGTCGCCGCAAGCGCTTCTGCAGGCGCTTGCGCACACATCAACAAATCGATCCCCTGAAAGCCTTCGCCAGCCTCGAGCAACGCCGCCTCGACGCCCAGCGCAGCCAACCAGCCGTAATGATGAGCCGCCGCGAACAGCGGTTCGCAGGCGTCGGCTTCGTCCGCCGTCCACGCGTCCGTTCCACCGCGGGTGACGAACAGCGCTGCAACCGGCTTGTCGGCGAGCGTACGCAACAGGCCGGCGAGCGTGCTCGAGAGTTCGTCGAGATCGTCAAACGAAGGTTCACCGCCCTCGCCACAGCGCTTCAGCAGATCGCGCGGCGAGGCGATCTTGAGCACGAGGTCGGCATCACCGGCGAACTTGTGCGCGAGTGCGTCGAGCACGTCGGCCCCGAAGGCTCGCGCGGCGGTGTCCGTGATGGCCGCACGGGCGCGTTCGAGTGGACTGCCGGCCTCCGGCGCATGGGCGAGACACGGCGCCGTCAGGTCGATCGTCAACACATCCGTGTGCACGATCTTGTGCGCCTGTCCCAGCGTATTCGCATGGCGCACCGCCTGGATGAGCCAATCCGCCGGACTGCCGGCGAACACCCGGCCGGCGTAATCGTCGTACTCGACCCAGACGGCCGTCGCTCGCTTGCCATCGAGCCAGTCTTTCAGCTTGCCTCCTTCCATCACATGAGGCTCATGAACGCCGGTTCGCGCGCTCGACGTCGGCACCGCCGCGCAGGGCTTCGAGCTGCGCCTCGAGTTCGGCGATGCGCACATCCTTGGGGTTCGGCATCATTACCGAGCGGATATCGTCGGCCGGGCACGTGTCGTCGGGCGAGCCGCGATAGATCAGCGCACGATCCTTCCACGAGCCGTAGAACGGTACGTCGCGCGGCGGCTTTTCGGTTTCCCATTCCTTGACGAACTCGTGATAAGGCTTGCCACGGGCCTTGCGCATCTGGCGTTCGGCATCGCGCGCCTTCTCCGTGGCGTCGACGTCCACCGCACCGGTCTTGTCGTCGAGCACGACGTGGTAGATCTCCTGCACGCTGCGCATCGACAACAGACCATCGAGAAAATCCTTCGCGACGAGCGCCGGGTCCCGCTCGAGCACGTCACCGTAACCGCCACCGCCGCCCTGCGTGATCATGTACAGCTCGCCCGGCTGCGCGAACTCGAGCTGCAGTCCCATGTGATGCGTCGAATATTTCGCACCGGAGAACGGCCGTTCGTTCATGATTTCCGGGATCGTGTAGCGCATCAGATCGCGGCTGTCCTGCATGACGTCGAAGACGTTCACGCCCTTCACCTTGCACAGCGGCAGGGAACCGGGCCCGTAACCGCCGAAGATGCCGTAGGTCGTCGGAAACTTCGAACCGATACTGCAGCACATGAAGCCCCACATCGACGAGTCCTTCATCGTCGCGATCTGCTGATAGCCATGACCACCGCGGAACTTGCCGAAGCCCTCGCCGTCCTTCATCAGCCGGTGCGGCACGATCTTGATCAGCGGGACTTCCTCTTCGATCAATTCCTGTTCGCCGATGTCGGCCATCGGGGCGAAGATCGGGGCCAGCGAATGTTCGCCGTCACGATTCCAGCGCGCGGCACCGCCCATGCCATTGAGATCCGCGCATACGTTCCCGACGAGTTCTCCGTATTGGTTGATGCCTCCGTAGAGGAACGTGACGATCATGTTGTACCAGCCGGCGATGACGTCGGTCGCGCGGTGGCTCGAGCTGTAGAGGAACTTCGGCACGCCAATCTGGATCGCCGTGAACCCCGGGAAGAAGGTCATCATGCTCTGCGCGTTCGGCGCATCCGGCGAGCAATGCAGCGCCGACTTGCGATCGGTCAGGACCGTCATCGGCGCGAACACCGCCTGGTTGCGCGGCAGATCGGGCCACACGAAGCTGAGGAACTCCTGGGCCAGCATGCCCTTCAATGACGCGAGGACCGTGTTGTTCGGCCGGTTCAGGAACTCCGGTGACGAGCCACGGAAGTCGATGATCAGACTGTCGTGCTGCTTGTGCAGTTCGCAGCGGATGCGGATCAGACAGTTCTCGCGCAGCGTGCCGTCGGCGAAGACGTTCGTGCGCACCTTCCCGTCCGGCCAGCACGCGAGTCGGCGGCGCACTTCGGCCTCGGTATCGGTGAGCGTCTTGCGCAACGTCGCCACGACCGCGTCGACGCCGTATTCGGCGATCGCGTCTTCGACACGCGATTTCATGCGCATCGCGGCGAAGAACTTCGACTTCATCCCTTCGAGCTGCAGCTTCGGCTCGCGCACCGAGTTCTGCAGGAACGTCATGATGTCGCGCTTGAACTCGTAGTTCTCGCCGACCTTGATCGGCGACATCTTCAGACCTTCGTCGAACGGCGACTCGGCCGCCGACGGCATGCCGCCCGGCTCGATGGCGCCGTTCTCGCCCTCGTGCACAATGGCGCCGGTGAAGCACACCAGTTCGCCGTTGTGGAAGACGGGGATAACGAGACTCTGATCCGTATTGTGGATGTTGCCGTAGCGCGCATCGTTGTGCATGAAGATGTCGCCATCCTTCAGCCCCACGGTCGGATCGTCCTTCCAGTACTTCAGGATGAACTTGACCGGATGCTGGGTCAGCACCGAAAAAATCAGCACGCCGCCCATGCTCGCCATCGCGAGATCGCCGTTCGCGGTCCACACGCCGGAGATCAGATCGCCCCACTTCGCACCCGGCGCCGCGCCCATCTGTTCGACCATGTCGAAAGATTCGTTGCACGCCGTCTGCAGCTTGTGCCGCACGAGGTTGATCTGATCCGGATCGGTGAACGTGCGCAGCGCTTCGGCCTCGCGTGGCGTCGTCGGGACGACGCTGTGATCCTCCATGATCTCCGGGTCCGGCCCGAGGAAGAGCACGTTCTCCTCGAGGAATTTTTCGATGATCGATTTTTCTTTGTCGCCACCCATGACCTGCACCTCTTCGCGTCGAACGCTATGCCTTCACCAGCCACGCGGACCCGGACAGCCCCATCGTCAGGGTCCAGCCGGGTTCGACGAGGTAGGTCGTGCGTGGTGTTTCGATCAGCGCGGGGCCTGCCACTGTCATGCCCTCGCGTACCGCCTGATAGTCGTAGACGTCGGTCATCAGCGCCTCGCTTATCTCCGGGAACCAGCACTGCCGCTGGCTCGTCGGCTTCGGCTTCTCGTCCGTGCGTTGCGTCGACTGCCGGAGGTCGAGCCGCTCGTGCTCGACATAGGACACGACGCGGATGACGTTGATGCGCACGCCTGCCTCGGGTGCCTGGCTGCCTTCGCCGAAGCGCTGTGCGTAATTGACGCTGAAGCGGTCGAGCAATGTGATCACGTCCTGCATCGAGGCGAGTCGCGACAGCGGGCTGGTGACGCCGATCTGCGCGAGCTGGTTGCCATAGCGCATGTCGAGCTCGACACGAATCTTGATCTGCTCCGGCTTGACGTCCTGGCGGGCGAGGTCTTCGCGGCCGCGCTGTTCGAGTTCGGCGACGGTCTCGTTGAAGACCGTGAAGTCCTCGAGCATCGTGCGCCTCGTCGCGTCGTAGAGCATCAGATACAGCGACTTCTCGTGGATGTGCAGACCATCCATGTTGCCGGCACCCAGCGCCGAGAACACCGAGCTGAATGGCGGGATCAACACACGGTTGATGCCGAGGCGGGACGCATATCCGCAAGCGTGAATCGGGCCGCCGCCGCCGTAGCTCAGGATCACGAAGTTCTTCGGGTTGTAACCCTTGACGGCCACTTCCTTGAAAATCGCGTTCGCCATGTTGGCATCGACCTTGCGTTTTATCGCCTTGGCGCCATCGATCAGCGACAGTCCGGCCGGCTTGCAGATGTGCTCGTCGATCGCGCGCTCGGCCCGGCGCTTGTTGATCTTGATCGTGCCGCCGGCGTAGTTCTGTTCGTCGAGATAGCCGAGCACGAGATTCGCATCGGTCGTCGTCGGCAGCTTGCCGCCACGTCCGTAGCAGGCAGGTCCCGGATCGGAGCCGGCACTCGCAGGCCCGACTTCCACCGCGTCCCACAGCCGATCGTAGCGGGCGATAGAACCGCCGCCCGCGCCGAGCGTATGCAGATAGGTCATCGGCGTCGACACCAGCCAGCGGTCGATCACTGGATTGAAGTCGTAGAACTTCACACCGTCGGCCGTGACGAGACCGATGTCGAAGCTCGTGCCGCCCATGTCCGTCGCGATGATGTTCGGCTCCTTGAACTGCGCCGACAGGTAATTTGACGCTTCGAGGCCCGCGACCGGTCCTGAATGAATGGTCTGCAGCGCGTGCGTCGAGTTGAGCTGCGCCATGCCCGAGGTGTTGTGGACCAGCAGCATCGGCCGCTTGTAGCCGTTCTGCCGCAAGACGATCTCGAGCGTCGACATGCCGTGGTACATCTGGTCATGCAGATACGCATCGAGCACAGCAGACATCGTGCGCGAATATTCGGCCTTGCGCCCGGCAACCCGGTGCGACAGCACGATCGGAATTGCACCCAGCACGTGGGTCGGGTACTCGGACAGGATGATGCGTTCGACTTCGATTTCGTGCGCCGGATTCACGACGGCATTGGTGAGCGCGACGACGAAGGCCTGGGCCCCCTGGTCGACGAGTCGGCGCACCTGGCTGCGGACGTCTTCGTCGTCGACCGCAAGTGCCGACACGCCCTTGTAGTCCATGCGTTCGCGGATGCCCACGATCATCGGAATCGGCACCAGCGGTACCGGGCGATCGGCGCCCGGAAGATCGGTCTGCTCGGCATCCGAGAGACCGTCGCCGTAGCCACGCGCGCGCATCAGCGGTACCGACGACTCGAAGCCCGCCGTCGTCAGCAGGCCGACGCGCGGCCCGTTGCGCTGAATCAGCGAGTTCGTGCCGAGTGTCGTGCCATATCGCACGGCATCGACATTCGCGAGCACCGTCTGCACCGATTCGCCGAGTTCCTCGCAGGCCTTGCCGAGTGCCTCCATGAAGCCCGCGGCCAGATTGTGGTGGGTGGTGAGCGCCTTCGCCTCGACGTAGCGGCTGTCGTAGGCGAGAAAGCAGTCGGTGAACGTCCCACCGATGTCGACGCTAACCCGCCGCATTGGTTTTCCCTTCCGCGCCCGCGTGGCGCGCCTTCAAGCCGTCGATGTCGAGTTCGATGTCGTG